>NZ_JBFBBE010000159.1:11164-11294 GCF_040682555.1 Streptomyces sp. NPDC051172 | reverse complement strand
GCAGCCCGTCAAGCCTGCGTTTCCGGAGCATCCGGTGAAGCCTGCGTTTCCGGAGCATCCGGTGAAGCCTGCGTTTCCGGAGCATCCGGTGAAGCCTGCGTTTCCGGAGCATCCGGTGAAGCCTGCGTTT
>NZ_JBFBBE010000159.1:0-11067 GCF_040682555.1 Streptomyces sp. NPDC051172 | reverse complement strand
CGGTGAAGCCTGCGTTTCCGGAGCATCCGGTGAAGCCTGCGTTTCCGGAGCATCCGGTGAAGCCTGCGTTTCCGGAGCATCCGGTGAAGCCTGCGTTCCCGGAGCACCCGGAGAAGCCCGCGTTCCCGGAGCACCCGGTCAAGCCCGCGTTCCCGGAGCACCCGGAGAAGCCCGCGTTCCCGGAGCACCCGGTCAAGCCCGCGTTCCCGGAGCATCCGGTGAAGCCTGCGTTCCCGGAGCACCCGGAGAAGCCCTCGTATCCGGAGCAGCCGTCGAAGCCGGATCACTCGAAGTAGGCGGCGAAACGGGAGCGTTCGACCCCATTGGACGCGGAGCGCGAGCGGCTCGCCCCGTTCGCGAACCGCTTTGAACACGACGAGGAGAAGGTGATCCTGAGTGGTGCAGCGGGTCACGCCGTCGGCATGACGGCGAGCGACCCGGCGGCCCGGGGAGAAACATAGGGGCGTCGGGCGGACCCTGACTGCCCCTCAGGGCATGTCGAGCCGGGCCCGGACGATCGGGCCCGGCCACCGGCAGGCCGGTGCTACCCGCCGAGTGTGCCGTCCTCGATGAGGGTCAGCAGCCCGAGGGTGATCAGGACCAAGGGGAGCAGGACGTGCCCCCACCGGCTGAGTGCCTTGGCGATGACCGGCCGGGTGGCGAAGAAGCGGCCCGCAAGGCACCACACGGCCACCAGGGCCAGGGACACCACGGCATACACCCTCATCCCGCCCAGGCCGGCGGTGGCGAACACGGGGACGTGGACACCGATGTTGTCGCCGCCGTCGGCGAAGGTTACCGCTGCGACCTCCAGCGTTCTCGGGCCGCCGCCCTCGGGCGTCTCGCCTGTGTCGTTCTCGTCCTTGTCGTCGCGGTGTTTCCACGCCTGCCAGGCCGACTTCAGGCCCAGTGCGAGGGGGACGTGATCCGGCGTGCGGAGCCGCGGTGGCCCGCGCCCTGCGCGTAGAACAGCGACAGCAGCAGGATGTCGTCGATGTTGGTGACGGCGAACAGTCCGGCCGCCTGCGCGACTGTGTCCAGGTTCATGGATGGACGTCAGCTCGGTCGGCGGAGGCCTGCGATGAGGAGTTCGACCAGTCGGCGTGCGTCGTAGTTTGGGTCGCTTTCCGCGCCGATGCAGAGGTTGCCGACGCCGCGCATGAGCTCGTAGGCCTTCAGGTCGCACCGGATCTCGCCGGAGGCGGCTGCCGCGTCGAGCAGTTGGGTGCACACGGGTACGAGGCGGTCGAGGAAGTAGGCGTGCAGGGTGTCGAAGCCGACGTTGTCGGACTGCAGCACGCCGGCGAGCCCGTGCTTGGTGACCAGGAAGTCGACGAAGAGGTCGATCCACTGTCCCAGCGCGGCGTAGGGGGTGGGGCTGCTCGCCAGCAGGGCCGGGCCGGCCTCGGCGCAGGCTTCGACCTGGTGCCGGTAGACGGCGACGATGAGGTCCGCCCGCGTCGGGAAGTGGCGGTAGATCGTGCCCATCCCGACACCGGCCCGGGCCGCGATGTCACGCACCGGCGCCT
Source organism: Streptomyces sp. NPDC051172 (assembly GCF_040682555.1). Classification (NCBI taxonomy): domain Bacteria; kingdom Bacillati; phylum Actinomycetota; class Actinomycetes; order Kitasatosporales; family Streptomycetaceae; genus Streptomyces; species Streptomyces sp. NPDC051172. The sequence continues at coordinate 9,538 of NZ_JBFBBE010000159.1, read as the reverse complement.
CCACGCCCGAGGTGACGAAGACCGCGGCGGCCGCGTCGAGCAGGGTCTGCTCGTTGCGCCGGGCGTCCGTCCGCTTGGGGCGGGCTGCGCGTCCCGCGCCCTTGTCGCCGTCGTTCACCGTGCCATTCCCTCCGCCATCGGGCTTGCTGAAGCGGAACAATGTTCCGTATCGTAATCGGAGCGACGTTCCGCTTTGCTCATGATGCCAGAGCCGGAGCCCCGCGACCAAGTCATGCCCGGTCGCAACGCACCGCCACCCACCCGCAATGGAGGAACACGGTCATGCAGTACCGCACCTTGGGCCGCACCGGTGTGCAGGTCAGCTCGCTCGCGCTCGGCGCGATGAACTTCGGCAGTATCGGGCGCACCACCCAGGACGAGGCCACCACCATCGTCGACGCCGCGCTCGAAGGCGGGATCAACCTCATCGACACCGCCGACATGTACGGCGACGGCGAATCGGAGGAAATGGTCGGCAAAGCCATCGCGGGCCGCCGCGACGACATCGTGCTGGCCACGAAGGCGGGCCTGCCCATGGGCGACGAGCGCAACCACCGGGGCGGCTCGCGCCGTTGGCTGGTCACCGCGCTGGACAACAGCCTGCGCCGTCTCGGCGTCGACCACGTCGATCTCTACCAGATCCACCGGTGGGACCCGAGCACCGGAGACGAGGAGACGCTGTCGGCCCTGACCGATCTGCAACGCGCTGGAAAAATCCGCTACTTCGGGTCCTCCACCTTCCCCGCCCACCGCATCGTGCAGGCCCAGTGGACCGCTCGCGAGCATCACCTCGGCCGGTACGTCACCGAACAGCCCAGCTACTCGATTCTGCAGCGCGGGGTCGAGACGCACGTCCTGCCGGTGGCCGAGGAGTACGGGCTCGGAGTGCTGGTGTGGAGCCCCCTGGCCTCGGGCTGGCTGTCGGGCGCCGTGCGCGCCGGACGCTCCATCACCACCAGCCGCTCGACGCTCATGCCGCAGCGCTTCGACACCGGCCTTCCCGAGAACAGGGCCAGGCTCGACGCCGTCGAGCAACTGGCCGAACTCGCCGACCAGGCCGGACTGACGATGATCCAGCTCGCCCTCGGATTCGTGACCGTGCATCCGGCCGTGACCAGCGCACTCATCGGCCCCCGCACGCTCGAGCACCTGCACTCGCAACTCGCCGCCGCCGACACCGTGCTCCCGGCCGACGTACTCGACGCGATCGACGCGATCGTCGCCCCCGGCACCGATCTGGCCCCGCACGAGAAGTACGACACCCCGCCCGCCCTGCTCGACCCGTCACTGCGACGCCGCTGACCGTCCGAGGAGGAACGGCAACCCCATGACGACGACCGCACCGCGCATCCGTTTCGGCATCATGACCGCTCCCATGCAGGTCGACTACCGCGACATCCTGCAAGTCTGGCGCGCGGCCGACACCATCCCGGAGATCGAGCACGCCTGGCTGTTCGACCACCTCATGCCCATCGCGGGCGACCCGGACGGACCCATTTACGAGGGCTGGACGCTGCTTGCGGCCCTGGCCGCACAGACCCGCCGCCTGCGCCTCGGCCTGTTGGTCACCAGCAATCGGTTCCGGCCGCCCGCCATGCTGGCCAAGATCGCCACGACCGTCGACGTCGTCTCCGACGGCCGGCTCGATCTCGGTCTCGGCGTCGGGTCCCGGCCCGATCCGCCCGAGGCCCGGCGTGAGTACCCGGCGCACGGCCTGCCCTTCCAGGACGCCGCCCGGGCCGTGGAAAGCCTGGCCGAGGCGTGCACGGTGATCCGGCGCCTGTGGACCGAGGAGCAGCCCTTCGACTTCCACGGAGCCCACCACCACCTCACCGGAGCCTTCGGCAACCCCAAACCCGTCCAGCGCCCCCATCCGCCGATCCTCATCGGCGGACGCTCATCGGCCACCCTGCGCGTAGCTGCCGAGCATGCCGACCTGTGGAACATGCCGGGCGGCGACATCGACGACGCCGTCCGCCGCAGCGCCCTGCTGGACCGCCACTGCGCCGAGATCGGGCGCGACCCGGCCGCGATCACGCGTTCGATCGTCCTGCACGTCTCCTACGACCGTCCGGACGTCACGAGGGATGCGATCACCGGGGCGATCGAGGCCGGCTTCCGGCACATCGTCCTGGGGCTGCCGTCGCCCTACCCCGACGGTGTCGCACGGTGGCTGACCGACGAGGTCATCGGCGCGTCGGCCCTCGTGTGAACCGCTGAGCAGGGGCGGGTTTTCCTCCCGGCCGGTCGGCCGCAAGCTGGAACGGAGGCCGTTTCGCGATCCCGCGAGCGGGCTCGGGAAACCCGGTCTCGCCACTCCGAGTGAGCCCCTCGGGCTCGGCGGGAGGAAGCGGGATGACAGAGCAGATCGCCACCAGTAGGCCTTGGCACCTGACCGGCGACTGGTTCGAGGCGGTCTTCCTCACGCGCGGCACGGACGTCGTCCCCATCCACGTGGAGATCGACGAGGACCTCGCCGGTCGGCGGGCCGAGATTCCCGACCGGGTGACGGCCACCGCCGAGGCCCTCACCGGCCCGACGACGCCGGACGGCGCCCGGGTCGAGGTCCACGACGCACCTGGCGCCGAGGTCGGCCCGCCCCCAGATCGCCACCTGGGGCGGGCCACGACCGGCCGCGCCAACGCATGAGCGGAAACGTGTGCCGAGGGAGGGCTGCCCGGGCAGCGTGTCATCAGGAGAGCCCCGGCGCGGGACCCCTCGCATCGAGGGTTGCCCCGGGTGGAGTCGGATGCGGAATTGCAGAATTTCGCAATTGGTTAGATGCTGGCTTGGTTGTGCTTGCAGGTGGTGCGGGCGCAGCCTTCGCGTCCGCCCGCGGACGCGGAGACTTGTAGGGGAATGCGAGGGGTCGTGTCCGCGTGCTGGAACTGCTGCAGGACGGGCCGATGATGTTCACCGGGTGCATCGAGCTGCCGGCCGAGCTGCGGGAAGCCGAGGCTGTCGCGTGATGGCCGCGGGAATCGGCCGGGTGTGGGCCCGGATCGTGGTGTTGCTGCCGGGGCGCGCCGACCTCGCGGAGCTGCGGCGCGACCCGCGCCGGGACCTGCTGGCAGGCCTGACGGTGGCGATCGTTGCGCTGCCGCTGGCCCTCGGCTTCGGGGTCTCCTCCGGGCTGGGCGCGGAGGCGGGCCTGGCGACCGCGGTGGTCGCGGGTGCGCTTGCGGCGGTGTTCGGCGGGTCCAGCCTGCAGGTGTCCGGGCCGACCGGGGCCATGACGGTGGTCCTGGTGCCGATCGTCGGCCGGTACGGGCCCACGGGGGTGCTCACCGTGGGGCTGATGGCGGGCCTCATGCTCGTCGGCCTGGCGGTGCTGCGGGCCGGGAAGTACATGCAGTACGTGCCCGCCCCGGTCGTCGAGGGCTTCACGCTCGGCATCGCCTGCGTGATCGGCCTGCAGCAGCTCCCGAACGCGCTCGGTGTGCCCAAGCCGGAGGGCGACCGCGTGCTGGTGGTGACCTGGCGTGCCGTCGAGGAGTTCGCGAAGTCCCCGAACTGGACAGCCGCCGGTTTCGCGGTCGCGGTGGCCGCGGTCATGCTGGTCGGGGCCCGCTGGCGGCCGACCGTGCCGTTCTCGATCGTCGCCGTGCTCGCGGCGACGACCGTGGCACAGTGGGCCGGCCTGGACGCGGCGAGGCCGATCGGCGACCTGCCGTCGGGGCTGCCCGTACCGTCGCTGTCCTTCCTCGACCTCGGCTCGCTCGGCACCCTGGTCGCGCCCGCAGTAGCGGTCGCGGCGCTCGCCGCGCTGGAGTCCCTGCTCTCCGCCTCGGTCGCCGACGGCATGACGGTCGGTCAGCAGCACGACCCGGACCGGGAACTGTTCGGCCAGGGCCTCGCGAACATCGCCGCCCCGCTCTTCGGGGGCGTCCCGGCCACCGGTGCGATCGCCCGTACCGCGGTCAACGTCCGCACCGGCGCGGGCTCCCGGCTCGCCGCCCTCATGCATGCCGCCGTTCTCGCCGTGATCGTCTTCGCGGCGGCGCCGCTCGTGTCGAAGATCCCGCTGGCCGCTCTCGCCGGTGTCCTGCTGGCCACCGCGATCCGCATGGTCGAGGTGGGCTCGCTGAAGGCCATGGTGAAGGCGACCCGGTCCGATGCGCTGATACTCGTCCTCACCGCCCTGGCGACCCTGGCCCTGGATCTCGTGTACGCCGTGATCATCGGCCTCGTCGTCGCCGGTGCCCTCGCCCTGCGCGCCGTCGCCAAGCAGGCCCGCTTCGACCAGGTTCCGCTCGACCGGGGCGACCACAGCGCCGAGGAGCACACGCTGCTGGCGGAGCACATCGTCGCGTACCGCATCGACGGACCGCTCTTCTTCGCCGCCGCCCACCGCTTCCTGTTGGAGCTGACCGATGTCGCCGACGTCCGGGTGGTGATCCTGCGGATGTCGCGGGTGTCGACGATGGACGCCACCGGCGCCCTCGTGCTCAAGGACGCCGTGGAGAAGCTGCGCCGCCGTGGCATCGTCGTCCTCGCCTCAGGGATCCGCCCCGGCCAGCGCCAGGTCCTCGACTCGGTCGGTGCGCTGGAGCCGCTGCGGCACGCGGGGCGGGAGTACGCCACCACCCCCGAGGCGATCCGCGCCGCCCGCGAGTATCTGGAGACGGCCGGAGTCCTGCCCGTCCTTCCCACCCGCCCTTCCCGAACCTCCAGCGAGGAAGCCCTGCCATGAGCACTGCCGCCGCCCCTCCTCTTGGCTCTGTGGCTGCTGGGGGAGTACGCCCGTCCGGTCGTCCGTACTACGGCCCCGTCGAGGCGGTCACCAGGCTTCGCCTCGCCTGCGCGGAGGCCAAGTGACGTCCACACAGCTCGAGACATTGCCCCACCGGCACGTGCTCACCCTGCCGACCGAACCACCGGCCGTACGGTTGGCCCGTGAGACGGCGGAACAGGCGCTGGTCGAGTGGGGCATCGGTGTGCGCCACCCGGCAGTGGGCCCGGCCCTGCTGATCCTTGCCGAGCTGGTCACCAACAGCGTCCGGCACGCCGCCGTTCTCTCCCCGACGGTGACCGTGATCTACGCGGCGGGCCCGGACTGCCTGGCCTTCGCCGTCCACGACCGCCATCCCTACCAGCCGGTGCTGTACGGCGCGGACCTCGGCACCGGTGCCGGCGGCCTGGCCACCATCAGTGAGCTCGTCCTGGCCCTGGGCGGCACCGCGGTGGTCCGGGCGGATGCCGACGGCGGTGGCAAGAGCATCTGGATCACCCTTCCCCTCTGAACGGCCCGGGCGGTCACCGAGGCCGCCCGCCGACTCGCCGAGGCGGGCCGCAGCCTGGGGCCGGCTCCGCCACTCCCGCCGAGGGCTCGCCCGTCCCGCCGGGGACAGCCCGCCGATCGCGGTCCATGCCGATCTGGCCGCCGCGCTCGCCGCCCACGGCATCGGTGGAGGGGCGCCGCGAGTGGCGCACCACCGGATGGCCGACCGGATATACCACGCAGGCGTGTGACCGCCCCGGCTCATCCCGGCGCGAAGGCCCCGTCGCCGTCCCGGACGGGCACGAGTGCGCAGACGTCGTCCTCGGTGGCGATGGCCACATCGGCGACGAATCCCATCGCCGCCAGCCGGCGGCCGGAGGCGCTGGTGGCGACCGCGTGCACGATGTCGGCGGTGCTTTCGTAGCTCGCCATCGCGGCGGCGGCTTCCGTGGAGAGTGGGCCCCTCCCCTGGGAGTGCAGGTCGCAGATGAGGTATCCGGCGCCCAAAAGGTCCTCGAGGGCGGGGCGCAGACTCCCGTCCGGCCATCGCTCACCCGCGGCGATCACGGCGACGGGATGCTCGGGAGTGCCGTAGCCGTGGGAGGTGAGCCACCTGCTGACCGCGGTGATGTTGCGCAGACAGGCGGCGACCACCTGCATGCCTGATGGCGCGGCGGCGGCGATGGCGGCGCCGTTGGGCGACGGCAGTACCAGGCGGGCCACGAAGGGGGCGGCCCGCAGGTGGGCCGGGGAGAGCGACCACGGGTTTGACGGAGTGACGGTGGTGCGGTGAGCGGCGAGCCGGGCGTCCCACTGGCGGGCGTACGCCTCCGCGGCCTCGGTGGCGCTGATCTGTTCGGCCTCGGTCGCGGGCCCACCGGGCCACCCGAAGGGCAGAACGCGGATCCCCTTCTCGACGGCGACGCTCACCGTGGTGGAGAACGACAGTACGTCGACGGTGACCAGACAGGCGGCCTCGCGGGCCAGACGGCCGGCTCCCGCGGATCCCCACTCGAAGCGGATCCCGGTGCCGGTCTGCATGTCCCAGTCACCCATCGCCACCTCCCCGGTCGGTCAGCCGTGACGGGACCTGAGTAATTGCTAACATTAGCAATTACTCAGGTCACCACCGCTGGATTCGGGCGGTTGCCTTCCTCGGGAGCGGATTCGGTCTGGACGGTGTCGCACGCGAGGATGGACCGCATGTTGTCGACGAGCGAAGCGAGGTGGGGGTCCCCCCGCCCGAAGGGTGGGGGAGGGTGGATGCGATGCGCCGAGGATCGGCCGGCGGTGTCGTGCTGCTGCACGGGGGAGGAGGCGGCCAGGTGAGTACGCCGCTGTACCAGCTGAAGGCCGAGTTCTTCAAAACCCTCGGCCACCCGGCCCGCATCCGAGTACTGGAGCTGCTGAGCGAGCGCGAGCACGCGGTCGCGGAGATGCTGCCCGAGGTCGGCATCGAGCCTGCGCACCTCTCGCAGCAGCTGGCCGTGCTGCGGCGCGCGAACCTGGTCAAGACCCGTAAGGAGGGCTCGACCGTGTACTACTCGCTGACCAGCCCGCACGTCGCCGAGCTGCTCCGGGTGGCCCGCACGATCCTGTCGGGCGTGCTGGCGGGGCAGGCCGAGCTGCTGGCCGATCTCCAGGCCGCACAGGTGGAGGGCAGGCCGCCGTCGTAGCGACCTTCAACTGGCCGTGCGAACATCGCTCTCTCCCCGGTATGACCGTTCCGTGCCGAGTTGGAAGGGCCGGCCCATGATGCAGCCGACCGGTGGGCGGTCGCCCGACAGCCGGATCCCTCCGACCCTGAGCCCGAGCCGTCCGGCGGTCGGCGGCCACGAATTCGGGACCGGGTGGTGACGGCGGCCATCACGGCCGCGGCGAGCGGCTACACGCTGGTCCACGGACACCGGACGTTGTCGTTGCAGAATTACGGATATGCCGGGCAGTGCGTCGCCACGGGGGCCCGCTCGAGCCCCGAGTAGGCCCATCACCGCGCGCACCGGCTCGTGGCCGTCCAGCTCGACTGGGACGCAGGTGGCAGGAGCAGACCGCCCCATCTGTCCTGGTAGGCCGCCATTCGGTCGATCACTGCTGCGGGGACGCCCCGCTCCAGCCACCACTGCCTGTGCCCCTCCACGGGCCGGACGTCGATCTTGACACCGTGCGCGCGGACGAACGATCGGGCTCGTCGAGTCAGGCCGACCCGCTGCTCATGCCGGTGCCCGCTCGGGCGCCCGCTCCAGGCGGACGATCACGCTCTTCGACGTCGGGGTGTTGCTGATGTCCGCGACGCTGTCGAGGGGCACCAGGACGTTGGTCTCCGGGTAGTACGCGGCGGCCGAACCCGGGGGAGTGGAGTAGCCGACGACGCGGAAGGCCTCCGCGCGGCGCTCCGAGCCGTCGGTCCAGATGCTGACCAGGTCGACGAGGCTGCCGTCGGCCAGGCCGAGGTCGGCGAGGTCGGCCGGGTTGACCAGGACGACGCGGCGGCCGCGCTTGATGCCCCGGTAGCGGTCGTCCATCGCGTAGGGGATGGTGTTCCACTGGTCGTGCGAGCGCAGGGTCTGCAGGACCAGGTGGCCCTTGGGTGCCTGGAGCATCGTGAAGTCGTTGACGGTGAAGACCGCCTTGCCACTGGGGGTGCGGAAGACGCGGGAGTTGACCGGGTTGGGCAGGCGGAAGCCGCCGGGGCGCCGCACCCGCTCGTTGAAGTCGTGGAATCCGTCGACGACTTGGGCGATGCGGTCGCGGACGAGGTCGTAGTCGGCCTCGAAGTCCTCCCAGGGGATTTCCGGTTCGCAGCCCAGCACCCGGCGGGCGAGGCGGCTGATGATGGACACCTCGCTCAGCAGGTGCGGGGACGCGGGGGCGAGCCGGCCGCGGGTGGCGTGGACCTCGCTCATGGAGTCCTCGACCGTCATGAACTGCTCGCCGGCCGCCTGGACGTCCCGGTCGCTGCGGCCGAGCGTCGGCAGGATGAGTGCGGTGCGTCCGCACACCGTGTGCGAACGGTTGAGCTTGGTCGAAATGTGCGCCGTCAGACGGCAGTTGCGCATGGCGCTTTCGGTGGCGTCGCTGTCGGGCGTGGCCCGCACGAAGTTGCCCGCGACGCCGAGGAAGAGCTTGGCCCGTCCGTCGCGCATGGCCCGGATGGAGTCCACGGAGTCCAGGCCGTGCGCGGTCGGCGCGGTGAAGCCGAACTCCTGCCCCAGCCGGTCCAGGAACGCCTGCGGCATCCGTTCCCAGATCCCCATCGTGCGGTCGCCCTGGACGTTGCTGTGCCCGCGCACCGGGCACACGCCCGCACCCGGGCGGCCGATGTTGCCGCGCAGCAGAAGGAAGTTGACGACCTCTCGGATGGTGGGCACGCCGTGCTTGTGCTGGGTCAGGCCCATGGCCCAGCAGACGATGACACTGCGGCTGTTCAACACGCGCGCGTGGACCTGCTCGATCTCGTCGCGGGTCAGCCCGGTGGCGTCCAGGACCGCATCCCAGGACGTGGCGCGGATCCGTTCGGCGAAGTCGTCGTAGCCGGTGGTGTGCTCGTCGATGAACGCGCGGTCCAGGACGGTGCCCGGCTCCTTGTCCTCCGCATCGAGGAGCAGCAGGTTCAGCGCCTGGAACAGGGCCAGGTCACCGCCGGGGCGTATCTGCAGGAACTGGTCGGCGATGTCCGTGCCGCGGCCGATGACGCCGCGCGCCTTCTGCGGATGCTTGAAGCGCAGCAGTCCCGCCTCGGGCAGCGGATTGACCGCGACCACGCTGCCGCCGCGCCGCTTGGTCTCCTCCAGAGCGGACAGCATCCGCGGGTGGTTGGTGCCGGGGTTCTGCCCCACGACGAAGACCAGGTCGGCGTTGTAGAGGTCGTCGAGGCCGACGCTGCCCTTGCCGATGCCCAGGGTCTCGTTCAGGGCCGAACCGCTGGATTCGTGGCACATGTTGGAGCAGTCCGGCAGGTTGTTGGTGCCGAAGGCGCGGGCGAACAGCTGCAGCAGGAAGGCCGGCTCGTTGGCCAGCCGCCCGGAGGTGTAGAACAGCGCCTCGTCCGGGTGGTCCAGGGCGCGCAGTTCCCGGGCCAGGAGATCCAGCGCCTCGTCCCAGCCGACCGGCTCGTAGTGGGTCGCGCCCTCGCGCAGCACCATCGGCTCGGTCAGCCGGCCCTGCTGGTTGAGCCAGTAGTCCGACTTCCGGCTCAGCTCGTCCACCGAGTACTGCCGGAAGAAGTCCGCGGTCACCCGCCGGGAGGTGGCCTCGTCACTGATGTGCTTGGCGCCGTTCTCGCAGTACTCGTTGCGGTGCCGCTCGCCCGGCGCGGGC
>NZ_JBFBBE010000158.1:0-18001 GCF_040682555.1 Streptomyces sp. NPDC051172 | reverse complement strand
GACCGTGTAGAGGGCGAGTACGGAGCCGGGAGCGAGGTCGACCTCCGTCGTCGGGTAGCCGGCGGAGCCGTCGATGCCGAGCAGTGGGCCACCGGCGAGGTCGAGCACCCGCACCCGGCCGTCGGGGCGGCGCAGCAGCGGCGGCGGATGACCCGCCCGGGCCATCACGGCCCGCCCGCGCGCGGGATCGAGCCGTAGATACAGACAGCTGGCGAACAGATCGGCGCCGAGGTCGATCAGCAGCCGGTTGGTGCTGCCCATGACCTCCTCGGGGGCCTGCCCCACGGTCGTGTAGGCGCGCACGGCGGTGCGGATCTGGCCCATCAGCCCGGCCGCGGTCACGTTGTGTCCCTGTACGTCCCCGATCACCGCCGCCGCGCCGCCCGGCGTCGGCACCAGGTCGTAGAAATCGCCGCCGATCTCCATGCCGTGCGTGGCGGGCAGATAGCGGGATGCCGAGTCGATGCCGGCCAGCGGCGGCAGCGAGTGCGGCAGCAGGGCCGCCTGCAGGCCGTGCGCCAGCTGGTGCTTGGCGTCGTAGAGCAGGGCCCGCTCCAGGGCCTGCGCGATCAGACCGCCGAGGCTCGTCAGCACCGCGCGCTCGTCCGCGGGGAACGGATGCGGTTCGGCGTAGGCGAGCACACAGGTGCCCACCGGGCGTCCTGACGCGATCAACGGCAGATAGGCCCAGGCCGCGAAGCCGCCCGGAGCGGCCTGCCGCGAGGGATACAGGCGCTCCAACTCCTCCCGGGAGTCGAAGAACGCGGGCACCCCCGTGTTCAGGACGTGCGTGCCCGGCGTGCGCTCGGCCAGCGGCAGCCCGTCGAACCGCTCCACGACCTGCGCATCCGGATACCCGCGGTGCCCCAGCACATGCAGTCGCCCCGCCCGGGAACCGAGGACCACCAGCGCCTGGCTGCCCACAGCCGGCGCGATCTCGTCCGCGACCAGCTGCACCACGTCCTGCACCCCCACCGCCTCGGTCAGCGCACCGGCCAGCGTCAGCACCTGGGAGATGGTGACCAGCCGGGAAGGGGCGTCACCGGGCTGCGGCCCGGCCCGTTTCATCTCCGCCACCGCCCGCGCGCGGGTGACGCGGACGCTGAGCCCGGTCGTACTGGGATACATCCGGAAGGACATCCAGTCCCCGGGCGGGCGCAGCGCCACGAACGAGGTCGTCTGCTGGCTGATCAGCGCGGCCCGGTACCGGTCCTCGTAGACGGGGTCGTTGAGCCAGGGCACCGACGCCCACAGCTGCGTGCCCAGCAGCTTGCTGACCGGGAGACCGATCAGTTCGGCCGCCGCCGCGTTGGCGAAGGCGATCCGGCCGTGCAGATCCAGCGAGCACAGCCCGTACGGCAGCCGTGCCACCATCCGAGCCGCCTCCACCGTGCCGAGGGTGCCGGCCAGGCCGCCCACCGGCGGTCCGCCGAGCAGATCGGGCTCGGGCAGCAGCTGCCGGCTCTCCTCGAGGGCACGCTCCAGCCGCTTCGCGAGCCGGTCGCAGGCGGCGGTCAGATGGTCCCGCTCCAAGTCCGACAGGTCGGGCGGATGCGAGCCGGGCCAGGTCACGAAGACCGCGCCGTACGCCGTCGAGCCGGTCGCCACCGGCACCGCGGCCAGCGCGAAGGGATAGGGCAGCACCACGGCGATGCGCGGATAGCGGGCGGCCATCTCCTCCTCGCCGCCCACCCACACCAGCCGCCGCTCCCGCACCGCGTCCGCCACCGGGATCGGCGCGCTCAGCCCCACCCGCTCCCAGGGCGCCGCGAAGGCCCGGGGCAGGCCCGCCATCACGGCCATCTCCAGCACGGGTTCGGTGGGAGACAGCAGATACACCGCCCCGGAGTGCGCGTGGACCTCGTCCATCATCGACGCCAGCGCCAGGGACAGCAGCGGCCGGCCCACCCGCGTCCTCGTGGTCGCCGGCGCCTGAGCGGACACCTGCCCGTCGGACACGCCGACCACCTCCTCGCACGGCCGGGCGACGGGTCCCAGGGATCAATCTGCCCCCTGGCGGCCGGTCGCGCACGGCGAGCGGTGGCCGCCAGGCGCACCCGGCCCGAGTACGGGCGCAGGGCAGCCCCCTGCTCGGTGAAGAACCGCCGCACCACCTCGCCCCCGGTACATGCCCCCTCAGTTGATGCGCGAGACGGTGTGCGGGCGCCACGTGTGCGCCAACAATGGGCACGCGTTCAACTCCGATGAGACCGCGGACGGAATGACGGAATGCTGAGATGCCCCTCCGTGGCCCGGCACCGACACTTCCAGCCGTCCGAAGGCCCGGGACAGTCACGCCTGTCACGAGATCACCGTGCGATACGCACGCGTCAAGACATGTTCGGCGCGTTTCGAGTGGGCACGCCCGATGACCTCCACGGAATGCTCACAGGGGCTGCGCGGGTGTCCCATACGCGCTGTAATTGCGGACGTGGTCAGTGAGGGCGCCGAGGCACGCAGAACGAGAACTCTGCGCGCCGAAGGTGCCCTGAATGCGCTCACGTCCGGTCCGGACTCACCCGAGCGGGTGCGTCGGGTCCTGGAGCAGGCGCTGGTCTTCGCCGGAGCGGCGTTCGTCGGTGTGTACACGCCGGAGGAGGACGGCGACCTGCTGTGCCTGGTGGAGTCGGCGGGTGTGCCGCGCACGCTGTTCGGGCTGCGCGACAGCTATCCGCGCTCCGGCAGCTCCCCGGTCGCCGACAGCCACCGCTCCGGGAGTCCGGTGTGGCTCGGGCCCGAGGCACTCTCGGGGGATGCCGAGGCGCGGCGGACGCCGCCGCGGGACTTCCACCTGGCGGTGCTGCCCGCGCGCGGGAACGGAGACGGCGGCTGTCTGCTGGCCGTCAGCGATCGGCCGGACGGCTTCGACACCGAGGACCGCAAGTGCCTGGAGCTGATCGCCGACGCCGTCGGCTGCCCCGTCCCCGCCCGCGCCGCAGAGGGCGGCGAGCTGCTGGCCAATGCGTTCAGCCTCGCCATGGACAGCGGCCGGGTCGAGGTGGGCGACGCCATCCTGGGGCTGTTCGCCGTCACCCGCGCCGAGTTCGACGGCAGGGTCGAGACCCTGCTGGGCCTGACCGTGCCGGAGGACCTGCCCTCGCTGATGTCGGTGGTCGAGGCCGACCACATGTCCCTCGGCGACCGTGAGCTGGAGTTCCGGGTCCTGCAGCCCTCCGGCCCGCCCAAGTGGCTGCGGCTGCGCGGGCGTCTGCTGCCCGGCGGCGAGGGCCGGCCCGCCATGCTCGTCGGCACGGTCGCCGACGCCTCGAAGCTTCGCTCCGAGGTCACCGACGTGGCCCGCGTCCAGCGCCTCGCCGCCATGCTCGCGACGGCCGGCACCGTCCGCGACGTCAGCCAGGCCGTGGTCTCCGCCCTGCGCAAGCCGCTGCAGGCCGACCGGATCGCGCTCGCCGAGCTGGAGGGCGACCGGCTCGTCGTCACGGTCCTCGACCCGGCCGATCCGGAATCCTGGCCCGAGCTGTGGCGCCTGGAGTGGCGCACCGAGTGGCCCGACGCGCCCGTGCGCGCCATGCCCACCCTGGCTGCCGCCCTGCGCGAGGGCCGCGCCCGCATCTGGCCCGCCGGCGCGCCCCTGGAACCCGCCCTCGCCGACATCGGCCCCGGCGGACTCGCCGTGCTGCCGCTGCCCGCCGGCAACCGCATGGCAGGCGCCTGTCTGATCGGCTGGGACACCCCGCACGACTTCGGCCCCGACGAGCGCGCCCTGCTCACCGCCTCCGCAGGCCTCGCGGGCCAGGCCCTGATGCGCGCCCACGCCTTCGACGCCGAGCACGAACTCGTCGGCATGCTCCAGCGCCAGCTGCTGCCGCGCCGCCTGCCCAAGCTGCCCGGCGCGGTCGCCGTCGCCCGCTACCTGCCCACCACGGCGGGCCTGGAGGTCGGCGGCGACTGGTACGACGTGATCCCGCTGCCCGACAACCACGTGGCCCTCGTCATCGGTGACGTCCAGGGCCACAACGCGAGCGCCGCCACCCTCATGGGCCAGATGCGCACCGCGCTGCGCGCCTACGCCGTCGAGGGCCACCCGCCGGACGTGGTCGTCTCGCATGCCAACCGGCTCCTGACGGACATGGAGACCGACCTCTTCGCCACCTGCTGCTACGTCGACGTGGACATGGAGGAGGGCTCCGCCTGGTACGTGCGTGCAGGTCATCTGCCGCCGGTGCTGCGCCACCCCGACGGCAGCACCGAGGTGCCCGAGTCCGACGGCGGGCCGCCGCTCGGTGTGGTCGCCCAGGCCGACTTCCCGATGAGCGCGCTGCGGCTGCAGCCCGGCACGGTCCTCGCGCTCACCACGGACGGCCTCGTCGAGTCCGCGGAGGCCGACATCGACGACGGCATGGAGCGGCTGGCCCGGGAACTGTCCGGCTCCGACCCCGGTCACCTCGGCCTGGTCGCCGACGCCCTGCTCGGCAACGCCCGGCGCAGCGACGACGTCGCCCTGCTCCTGCTGCGCTACGACGGCATGGCGCTGCGTCCGCTGCGCGACAGCTGGACGGTCTGGCGCGTGCCCGAGGCCGTCGGACACACCCGTCGCTTCACCCGGCGCACCCTCCGGGCCTGGGGCGTCACCCGCGACGACATGGACGGCGTACTCCTGGTCGTCTCCGAGCTCGTCACCAATGCCTTGGTGCACACCCACGGCCAAGTGCGCCTCGACCTCACCCTGCTCGACAACCGGCTGCGTGTCTCGGTCGCCGACGCCTCGCCGCGCACTCCGGTGAAGCCGACCGGCATCGGATGGGAAGCCACTGGCGGCCGCGGCATCCTCCTGGTGGAAGCGATGTCCGAGACGTGGGGGACCGTGCCGGCCAGCGGCGGCAAACAGGTGTGGGCGGAGCTCGTGCTCGGTTCGTGACGTTGGCGGTGATCAGACGGAGCAGCTGCTTGGCCAGGGCGTCCTGCTCGGGGGTCAGGCCCATGGCGTCGCCGATGGCAAGGGGCACCCCGCCCGCCCTCTCCCGCAGCTGAGCACCGGCCTCGGTGAGGCGGAGGGTCTACGCCAACAAGCTGCGGGAGGCGGGTGTCCCGGTCACCGCTGTCCGATACCAGGGCATCATCCACGACTTCGTGATGCTCAACGCCCTGCGTGGGACCCGTGCCGCGGAGGCCGCCATCAGCCAGGCGATCAGCACTCCTCGCGGGGCGCTGGGCACTGCCCGAGCGTCGAACCGGTGCCGAAGTGGGGCCCGCGCGCGGCGGGTTCGCGCGCCGCCGGCACGCCGGACACGGCGTTTGACCGGACCGCCGAAGGGGACCCGGCCAACAAGCTCTGAAGCAGAAGGAAGATGAACCGCCGTGACGCCGCACACCACAGACAAGCTTGCGATCCGTCGACAGGAGACCGGTTGGGCGAGGGCCCGGCGGCTGCGGGGCAAGGGCGTCTTGGGTACCTGCATTCCGGCGGTTCTCGGGCAGGGCACCACCCGAACGGATCAACCCGGCCCGGAGGGCAACATCGTGCGGGGCGAGGACTGACCACCGGCCCGCCCGCACTTCGGTGGAGGAGGGCGCGCGCGTGGTGAACTCGCGCATCGTCGACCCCGGCGTGATCGGCGTCGGCACCGTCGTCGAAGATTTTCAGGTGGGACCCTTCACCTCCGTCGCGGAGAACTGCCGGATCATCGACAGCGAGCTGGAGTTCTCCATCGTGGTCCGCGACTCCTCGATCCTCGGGTCGCCCGTGCCTGCGCGACACACGGCGCCTGCCTGACTCCGTCTCCGCATCGACCACGTCTTCGCGGGCGACGCACGTACCCCGTATCCCGAAGATCATGCCATCGCGCCGAACGGCGCGTACGTCCGCAGCAAGGTCGCCGACGAGCGTGCGTGGCCGAGGAGCCTCCCACATCGAGCGCAATCGTGCGAACCGCTTGGCTCTACGGCGTTCACGGGCGTAGTTTCGTCCGCACGATGATCGACCTGGAGTCCCGCCACGACACCCTCGACGTCGTCGGCGACCAGCGCGGGCAGCCCACCTGGAGCGCGGACGTCGCCGCACGTCTAGTCGACCTCGGCCCGCACCCGGGCCGGGGTGCGAGCGCTGTCTTCCATGCCGCCGGCTGGGGCGCGACCTCCCGGTACGTGTCGGCCCGAGAGGGCTTCGCCGGTCTCGGCGCGGACCCCGACCGGGTGCGGCCCGTGAGCAGCGGGGCCTTCCCGCGGCCCGTTCACCGCCCCGGGTACAGCGCCCTCGCCCACGGTCGTCGGCAGGAGCTGGGTCTGCCGCCGCTGCGCGACTGGCGATCCGTCCTGCATGAAGCATTCCCCCTTATCCGCAAGGAGTCCCCTTCGTGAAACGCCATGAATTCCTGCGGGGTCTGCACAAGGCCACCGCGAACCGCAACTACCTGGAGATCGGAGTCAACGACGGCCGCAGTCTCACGCTGTCCCGCGTCCCCAGCATCGCGGTCGACCCCGCGTTCAAGGTGGTCACGGAGATCCGGTGCGACGTCCACCTGGTGAAGGCCACCAGCGACGACTTCTTCGCCCGCGACAACCCCCTCGGCCACCTCAAGGGCGGCCGCCACCCCGTGCGCAACCTGCGCCGGGGCCGCAGCCCGCTCGGCTACTGGCGGCGCACCACGCTCGACCTCGCGTTCATCGACGGCATGCACCTTTTCGAGTACGCGCTGCGCGACTTCATCAACATCGAGAAGCACTCGGACTGGTCGAGCGTGATCGTCTTCGACGACATGCTGCCGCGCAGCATCGACGAGGCCGCCCGCGACCGGCACACCGACGCCTGGACCGGCGACGTCTACAAGATCATCGAGATCCTGAACCGCTACCGGCCCGATCTCGTGACCGTCCTCGTCGACACCCAGCCCACCGGCCAGCTGATCATCTTCGGCGCCGACCACCAGAACACCGTGCTGAAGGACAAGTACGACGAGATCATCGCCGAGTTCCAGGTGCCCGACCCCCAGAAGGTGCCCGAGACGGTGCTGGAGCGGGTGAAGGCGGTCACGCCCGAGACCCTGCTGGGGGCCGACTTCTGGCGTCCTCTGGTCCGCGCGCGCAACCGCGGCCTCAGCCGCTCCCGCGGCTGGCAGCCGCTGCGCTCGGCCCTGGAGGGCCTGGCGGCCGGCCGCTGACCGGTCGGCCGCGCAACTCCTCGTAACGGGAGGTGCAGGCGTCGTCCGACAGCAGGAGCCCGGTCCGCCGGGCCTCTGCCGGTGACGGCGCCTGCACGTCCTTCGGGACAGCACCGGAAGGCGTGCCTGAGGCCGCCCGTGAGGAACACGGCGTGCCGGGTGTTCGGCCTGTCCGGGCGGCACATCCGTGAAGCGCGCCCCGCGCAGCGCACGCCCGTGGGAGACC
This sequence comes from Streptomyces sp. NPDC051172, assembly GCF_040682555.1. Taxonomy (NCBI): domain Bacteria; kingdom Bacillati; phylum Actinomycetota; class Actinomycetes; order Kitasatosporales; family Streptomycetaceae; genus Streptomyces; species Streptomyces sp. NPDC051172. The sequence continues at coordinate 10,657 of NZ_JBFBBE010000158.1, read as the reverse complement.
GAGCAGTTGGCCTGCGCGAGCGACAGGTCGTAGCCGCGGCCATGCGGACCTCTTCGCCGCGCCACCACTCGTGGAGGTGCCCCTCTCGCCGGGGAAGATCTTCGGCTCCAGCGCCCGTGCGACCGCTATGCCCAGTGATCGGACGCCTTCACGCCTTTCCCGCCTTGGCCGCCCGGGATGCCGTGCGACGTCTGAGCACCGCGGCGAGCGCCCGCCGTGCCCTGTGGGCCAGCCGCCGTACCGCCGAGGGCCTGGGGGTCCGTACCACCTTGATCGAGTTCGCGTCCGCGTGCAGGGCGAGCGGCAGCGGGAGGAAACGCGGCTCGGCGGCGTCGGGGGCCGCGCACAGGGCGGTCCGCCAGGTCGCGCCGCTGAGGTCGGCGACGGTCGGGGCGGCCTCCAGCAGGGCCCCGTCCCCGGCCGGGGACAGCGTGCCGGGCACGTCCACCGACGTGTCGGGGGAGGTCAGCCGCAGCAGTACGGCCGTCTCGGCCGGGACGTGCAGCGGAAGTGGCGCGCGCAGCCGGCCCCCCGAGACGCTCACGGCGTCCGGATCGAGCCGGCCGAGGCCGAGGCGCTGGTTGGCCCGGTCGACGTCCAGGGAGAGGTTGCCGTGCTGGTCGGTCCAGTACGGCAGGACCACCCGCCCGGCCACGACCGCCGCGGACGTGGCGGCACGGGCCTTGCGCGGGCCCGGGCCCACGCGGGACGTCTTGCTCCAGCCGCCCAGCCTGACGCGGGCATGCGTGTCCCACAGCCCGGCGCGCAGCGGCGCGCCGTCCACCGCGGCGGCCGGGTCGACAGTGGCCGTGGCTCGCAGCATGAGCCGCACCTGCCCGCTGTCCTCGACCGGCACGATCTCCCGGGTGACCTCGATGGGCTGGAAGTACTGGGCGGCGCTGGAGCGTTCGCGCACCAGCAGGTCCACGGCGGCCTGTCCGAACCGGGCCACGGTGTCGGCGCTCACCCAGGCAATCGCCTCGTCGAGGTCCTTCGGCGGGCCGTCCAGCGGGGTGCGGACCCCGCCGCCGGGGAACGTCAGCGGCGTACCGCCCGCCGTGAGCTCGGCGACGAAGTCGAACCGCAGCCTGCCGTCCTGCCACTCGACCGTCCCGGGCCGGGCCGAGAGGCCGAGCCCGGTCTCCCACTCGGCGAAGGCCACCACGTCGTCGTACCGGTCGGCGGCGACGAGCGCGGCCACGACCTGCTGCGTCGGCTGCAGTCCGGCGGTGACACCGGGGCCGAAGCGCTCGACGACGACCTGGCGGATCTCCTCGAACATCCTGCGCCGGTAGTCGTCCGGATTGGCGAGGAGACGGTTGCCGCGCAGCCGCTCCACCATCTCCACGCGCAGCCAGCGGCGGTGCAGACCGTCGCGCACCTCGCCCGGCTCGGTGTACCGGTCGACGACGTCCAGCGCCTCCCGCAGGTTCTTGAAGTACCCCACCGGGTCGAACTGTTGGAAGCCCGCGTTGGAGGAGTCGTCGCGCCGGATGTGGTAATAGCAGACGTAGTCGCCGATCACGGACACGTTGGCCGCGCGCAGATACGCCTCCGTCACGAAGACGTGGTCCTCCAGGCGCCGTCTGCCCTCGGGGAAGCGCAGGCCGATCTCGTCCAGGAAGGCCCGGCGGAACATCTTGTGCGGGGTGAGGCTGTCGATGAGCGGGGCGTTCCGCACGCCGGCTCTCGGCCGGTTGCGGCGGAACAACTCGACCGGCACCCCGCGGCCCTGGCCGGCCATCTTGCCGACGACGACGTCGGCGCCGTTGGCCACCCCGTAGTCGTACATCCGCTCCAGGGCCTCGTCGCCGAGGCGGTCGTCGTTGTCGACGAACATGACGTACTCGCCCTGGGAGGCGGCGATGCCGACGTTGCGCGGCTTGCCCGACCAGCCGGAGTTCTCCTGGTGGATCACCCGGACCCGGGGCTCCTCAGCCGCAAGAGCATCGAGCCGGGCCGGGGTCTGGTCGGTGGAGCCGTCGTCGACGAAGATCACTTCGTACTCGTCGGGTGGCAGTGACTGCCTCAGCAGCGAGGCGATGCAGTCCTCGATGTAGGGCCCCGGGTTGTAGACGGGGACGATGACGCTGACCTTGACCGGCATCGGGCTTCCGAGCCCCCTCGGGTCGCTCGCCGAAAGTGTGGGTACGGCTGGCCAGATGCTATCTCCGCCTGGAGCTTCGTCCCACTCCGGGCCTGTCTCCAGATCGTTTCCGCGGGCGGGATCAGTCGTGCGTCTTGGCCAGCAGTTCCAGGATCTCGGCGGTGGTGCCCGGCTCGCCCAGGCGCGGGAAGATCCGCTCGACGCTGCGCCGGTGGGCCTCGGGGTCCAGGTCGCTCATGGCGTCGGTGGCGAGTGTGACGTGGTAGCCGTGCTCGTGCGCGGCGCGGGCGGTGGACTCCACGCCGATGCTGGTGGCGATGCCCGTCAGCACGATCTGCGTGACACCGCGGCGGCGCAGCTGGACATCGAGACCGGTGCCGTGGAAGGCACCCCAGTTGCGCTTGGTGACGGTGATGTCGCCGGGATGACCGGCCAGTTCGGCGACCACGACGTCCCAGCCCTCCGGGAAGGCGCCGCCCGGGCGGGAGGCCTCGGTGCGGCCGGGAACCGTGTCCGCCCCGTCGGCGGCGAACGAGACCCGGACCAGCACCACGGGCAGACCGCGGGCGCGGAAGGCGTCGGCGAGTTCGACCGTACGGGTGACGACATCGGCGCCGCTGTGCGGCTGGACGGGCGCGGCGACGACGCCCGCCTGGAGGTCGATCACCACGAGGGCGGTGCGGGGGTCGAGGGCGGTGACAGTCATGAAATCAGGCCTTTCGTTGCGGTACGAGGGTGTCGAGCGAACGGTCGGGGAGAGCGGACGTCAGGAGCAGCGTCGATCCGACGAGCATGAACAGGGCCAGGTCGTGCATCCCGGAGGTGTCGGCGCGGTGGGGGAAGAAGGCCGCGTCGGCGGCGGACGCGGCCAGCGCGCCGAGGTAGCCGAAGGTGCGCAGCAGCCCGGCGGCCGAGGCCGTGCGGGCCGGCTCTGCCTGGCGGTACAGGGCGTTCTGGATGGCGAGTCCGAGGAGGCCCTGCGGCACGCCCATCACGGCTCCGACGAGGATCAGCTCCCACATCGGGGTATCGGGGCCGACCAGCAGCAGCGTGGCGCAGCCGGCCATCTGCAGAAGGCTGCCGACGACGAGCTTGCCTCGTACGGCCTCCCGGCGACCGGTGACGGCGGAGACGGCGAGCCCGGTGGCCGACAGCGACAGCAGCACCAGTCCCGCCGTCGCGGCGTGCAGGCCGCGCCCCTCCTCCAGCCACTGGGTGAAGCCGTACATGAAGGCGTACGAGGTCGTGTAGGCCAGCAACTGGCGCACATACGTGACGATCAGCGGGACGTTGCCGCCGAGGACGCGCAGGTCGACGAACGGGTCGGGCACCCGCAGCTCCCGCACCGCGAAACCCGCCGCGGCGACCGCGGACAGGACCGGCAGGTACCAGTGGTCGAGCCGCAGGCCCGTCAGGAAGACCATCAGCGAGACCAGCATGACCGCGAACAACGCCATGCCGGGCAGGTCGACACCGTTTCCCCGGCCCGTGGTCCGCCCGGACGTCCTCGGCAGACGGCGCGCTCCCAGGACCAGACAGGCCACCGACAGCGGCACGTTGACGGTGAAGACGGCCCGCCAGCCACCGAGGCCGATCAGCAGACCGCCGAGGGTGGGGCCGATCACGGCCACGACCTGGTTGGCCATGGCGAGCGCGGTCAGTACTCCCGCCGGGCTGTCGCGACCCGTGCGCTCGGCCTCGCTGCGGGTCAGCTGCATGGCCGCCGGATACGCCGCCGACGTCCCGAAGCCGAGCAGTACGCGGGCGCCGATGAGCGCGCCGAGCGAAGGGGCGACCGCGCCGAGGAGCCCGGCGATCCCCACCAGGCCCGTGCCGGTCAGATAGAGGCGGCGCGGCCCGTACGTGTCCACGAACCGCCCGACGACCGGCTGCCCCACCGCGGTGGCCAGGTACAGGGCGGACACCAGCCACACCGTCTCGGCCGGCGGCGCACCGAAGGCAACCCCGATCGGCACCAACGCCACCGCGATCATCGAGGAGTTGACCGGGTTGAGGACCGATCCGAACAGCATCGGTGCGATCAGCCGCCGGTCGAACCCGGCGGGGGAGGGGCGGGTGGTCCGCGCGCCTCCCCCGATGCGGGAGAGCCGACGTATCACGGCTGCGTGAGCCGTTCCAGCAGCGCGAGCCCCTCGAGGACCGTCCGCCGTTCGTCCTCGGTGTAGCGGTCCTGCAGCGCCCGGGCCAGCCATTCCTCACGGGCCTGCCGGTCACCCTCGACCCGCAGGCGGCCCGCGTCGGTCAGGGTGACGAGCTGGCGGCGGCCGTCGTCGGGGTCGGGACTCCGCCGGATCAGCCCCTGCCGGTCCAGTGCGGCGAGCGTGGTCGCCATCGACTGCGGTCGCACACCCTCCGCCGTGGCCAGCGAACTGGCCGTGGCGGCCCCGTGCTTCGCCACCAGAGTGAGCGCGGAGACCTGGGGCGGCGTGAGCTCGTCGTCCTCCGCGACCTCCCTGATGCGCCGCCGCAGCCGACTGACCACCACTCGCAGATCGCGCGCCGCGCGGGCGGCGGACTCGCCGATGCCCTCGGAAGGCTCGGTGGTCTGTTCATCCATGCCACGACCATAAAACCGAAAGGTGAAACTGTCCAGTCCAGACTGAACAGTTTTACCTGTAGATCGGTGGGCGCCGACAGGGGGACGGCGGGAGAGGGGCGGTCCGTACGCACGAGCACCCGACAGCCGGAATCGCGCCGGTCGACTCCTCCGTGGCGCACCCCGCGCGCGTCTGCAACGCCTGGCTCGGCGGACGGGACAGCCATACCGCCGACCAGGAGGCGGCCGAGTCGGCCGCCGTTCAATCCGTGCGTGAGCTGACTGGGCCGGAATCCGCCAGTTCCTCGCGACGTGGCCCAGCGCCTCGACCCGGCGCCCGCGTGGTCTACGTCGACGACGACCCGGTCGTCCTGGCCCACGCTTGGGCGCTGCTCGTCGGCACCCCGGAAGGAGCGACGGACTGCCTGGAGGCCGGCCTGCGCGACGTGGACCGCGTCCTCACGGCGGCGCAGGAGACACTGGACCTTTCGCAGCCCGTGGCGCTCGTGCTGGTCGCGATCCTGCAGTACGTCCCCGACCCGGACGACCCCTACGCCGTCCCCCGGCGCCTCCTCGACGCCCTCGCCCCCGGCAGCCACCACGTCCTCTCCCACCCCGCCGCGGACATCGGCGCCGAGGCGGTCGCCGCTTCGATGCGCGTGTACAACGAAGGGACCGCCGGCCACGCCGGCGCGACACCCGCACGCACGCCGAGGACCGTTCACCCTGCGGCGCCGACGCCGTCTCTAGGCTGAGCCCGTGCGCCTTGTGCTGACCACCGACACCCACCTCCCCAAACGCGCCAAGCAGCTGCCGGAGCCGCTCCTGGCCGAATTCCCGCGCGCCGACGTCGTGTTCCATGCCGGGGACTGGGTCGACAGCGCCACCCTCGACCTGCTGGAGGCCCGCTGCCGCAGGGTCGTCGGCGTGTACGGCAACAACGACGGACCGGCACTGCGTGCCCGGCTGCCCGAAGTGGCGTACGCCGAGCTCGACGGAGTGCGCTTCGCAGTCGTGCACGAGACGGGCCCGGCACAGGGCCGGGAGGCGCGCTGCGCCGCCCGGTTCCCCGACGCCGACGTGCTGGTCTTCGGGCACAGCCACATCCCCTGGGACACGACCGCCCCCGGCGGCCTGCGCCTGCTCAACCCCGGATCCCCGACCGACCGGCGCCGCCAGCCCCACTGCACCTACATGACCGCCACCGTGGCCGACGGCCTCCTCACGGACGTACAGCTGCACCGCCTGCCCCCGAGGTAGCCGCCGGTTTCTGGGCGGCGGAGCGGGGCACCCGGCAGCGGCGGCCGTACGGGCGCATCCGGCATCCGGCGGTGTTGTCGGACCCTCCTGTTACCAAGGAACCATGACTGGATCACCGGCAACGCTTCTGCGGCGCGCGGTGAGCCCCGCACGGCACGAGGGCTCGCCGCGGACCGTCCTGTTCGCCATGTGCACCGGGTACTTCCTGGTGCTGCTCGACGTCACCATCGTCAACGTGGCACTGCCCCGCATCGGTTCGGACCTCGGCACCGACATCGGCGGCTTGCAGTGGGTGGTGGACGGCTACGCGCTGGCGCTCGCCGCCCTCATGCTGACCAGCGGGACGGCCGGGGACCTGTACGGACACCGGCGCGTGGTCCTCGCCGGACTCGTCGTCTTCGGCGCCGGCTCGCTGGCCTGCGGACTCGCCCCCGGTGTCCCCGTCCTGGTCACCGCCCGGGTGGTCCAGGGCGTGGGCGCGGCGCTGCTGCTGCCGGGCACGCTGGCCATCATCAGCCGCGCCTTCCCCGACGACGCGGCACGCGCCCGTGCCATCGGCGTCTGGGCCGGCACAGGCAGCCTGGCGCTGCCCGCGGGCCCGCTGCTCGGCGGCGCCCTCACCGAAACCCTCGGCTGGCGGGCCATCTTCCTGCTGAACGTGCCGATCGTGCTGGTCGCCCTCGTGCGGTCCGCCGCGATCGTGCGGGAGAGCAGGGAAGAGCAGGCCAGGCGTCTGGACGTGCCCGGACTGCTGCTCGGCAGCCTGCTGCTTCTGGCGACGACGTACGCCTTCATCGAGGGCGGACGCGCCGGCCCCGGTGCCCCGCAGGTGCTGGTGGCCGCGGCGCTCGCCGTCCTCGCCGTGCCGGCACTGGCCGTCGTCGAACTGCGCCGCGGGGACGAGGCGATGCTGCCCGTTCCGCTGCTGCGGCGACCCGCCTTCGACGCGGCGAACGTGGTGGCCGGGATCATGAACATGGGCACGCTCGGCACGCTGTTCGTGCTGATGCTGTTCCTGCAGTCGGTCCAGGACCGCTCCGCGCTGCTCGCGGGCGCCGCCGTGATACCGCTGTTCGCCCCGCTCGCCGTCATCGCGCCTTTCGGCGGGCGCATCACCAGCCGGATCGGGTCGCGACTTCCGGCCGCCGCCGGTCTGCTCGTCGCCACGGCCGGACTCGCCCTCCTCGCCCCGGCCGCACCGCACTCCACGTATCTCGTCCTGCTGCCCGCGTTCCTGCTGTGGGGCACCGGCATGGGCTTCCTTACCCCCGCGGTCGTCGCCGCGGCCATCGCGGCCGTCCCGGCCGAACGGTCGGGGCTGGCCTCCGCGATGAACAACACCGCACGTCAGACAGGCGGTGCGATAGGCATCGCGGTGGCGGGCGCGGTCGCCGGACAGCCCGGTGACGAGACACGTTTCGTACGGGGCTTCCACGCCGTCGCCCTCGGAGCCGCGGGCCTCTACGCGGCCGCCGCGGTGCTCGCCCTGCTCGTGCTGCCGGGCGCCCTCCTTCCGGGCGGCGAGAGGTGACGTGAGCGGCGTTCGAGGAAGCAGAGGTGCTGTGTCGCGGGGGCGTGCATGCCCCATCGGAAGCCGCCTGCCCTTCAGAGGCCCACCCCGAAATCCGATGGACGTCCAGCCATCACTCCGCTGAGATGGACGGCGTGCTGATCGACGCAACTCTCGTACGCCGCCTGCTCGTTGCCCAGTTCCCGCAATGGGCCCAGCTGCCGGTGGCCCCGGTGCCGCAGTCCGGCATGGACAACGCCACCTTCCGGCTCGGCGACGAGCTGTCCGTGCGTCTGCCGCGTTATGCGCACTGGGTCGGCCAGGTGGAGCGCGAGCACCGCTGGCTGCCCCGCCTGGCCCCGTATCTCCCGCTGGCCGTCTCCGAGCCCCTCGCGATGGGGGAACCCGGCGAGGGCTACCCCTACCCGTGGTCCGTGTACCGGTGGCTGGACGGCGAGACGGCCGCCACCGATGCTCTGGTCGACCCGGTCGGCACCGCCCTCGACCTGGCCGAATTCATCACAGCCCTGCAGGCCGCCGACCCCACCGGCGGCCCCGGCCCCGAGCAGAGCAACGCCTTCCGCGGTGTGCCACTGGGCGACGAGCGTGACTCCGTGGCCGCGGAGGCCCGGGTGCGGCCCAAGCTCGAGGCCCTGAAGAAGGCGGGCCTCGTCGATGTCGACGCGGTGACGCAGGTGTGGGAGGCGGCTCTCGCCGCGCCCGCGTGGGAGAAGCCGCCGGTGTGGATCCACGGCGACCTCGACGCGGGCAACCTCCTGACACAGAACGGCCGGCTGAGCGCCGTCATCGACTTCGGCACGCTGGCCGTGGCCGACCCCGCCGTGGACCTGGTGCCCGCCTGGAAGTTCCTGCCCGCGCGGGCACGGGACGTCTTCCGCGAGGCGGTCGGCGCCGACGACGCCACCTGGGCGCGGGGCCGCGGCTGGGCCCTCGCGGGATCGCTCCCGGTACCCGACGACCCCTTCTTCCGCGACCACCCGGCCCGGATCACGGCAGCGCTGAAGCACCTGGAGGCGATCGTGGCGGACTACCGGAGCAACACGGGCTGAGGGAAGGGGATCAACCCTGCCGCCGGCGCCGTACCCGCGTGAACACGACCGTCACCACGACGGCCGCAGCGACAGCCACCGCCGCCCGTTCGGCCACCGGCACCCCGGCCGTACGGAACAGGTCGAGGGGTCCGGCCTCCTCCCGCGGCTCCGCCACCGCCGCGGCAGGCTCGGGCTCCACGATCCGCTCCGAGAGGCACTGGGCGAACCGGCCGACGAGCCGGTCGCCCACTTCCGCCATCACTCCGCGCCCGCACTGCGCCGGACGCCCGGTCACCGTCAGTCCGGTACGCACCGACGCCGCCGTACCGCCGTCGCGCTCGCTCGGAGTGCCGGTCACCGTGGGGCGTGGCGTGCGGTGCCCTGGCCGCGGGTCTCCCGGTCACCGGCGATCAGCACCATGCGGTGCGCCGTCTCATCCTGCTCCTCGAAGACGGCCGTGCCCTTGTACGTCACGGTGATCGGGCCCACCTTGACCTTCACCGAGCCGGTGACGGTCTTCCCGTCGTACTCCTCGACGGTCGCCCCGGGCATGCACGGGGCCACCCGCTCGATGTCGAGGAGCGTCCGCCAGGCGTCGTCGACCGGGACCGGCACGGTGAACTCGTGGTGCAGCTCGATGACTTCCTCGGACGGGCGTCACGTCGACGGATGGATGGCCCCTGCGGTCGCCGTCAGCGGGGCGCCGCTGCCGCCCCAGCGCAGCGCGACGATCTCGGCGGCGACGGACACGGCGACCTCCTCGGGCGTACGGGCGCCGAGGTCGAGGCCGACGGGGGAGCGCAGCCGGGAGAGTTCGCTCTCGGTGAGCCCGGCGTCGAGCAGGCGTTTCATGCGGTCGTCGTGGGTACGGCGGCTGCCCATCGCCCCGATGTAGGCGGCCGGCCGGCGCAGTGCCTCCTCCAGCAGCGGCACGTCGAACTTGGGGTCGTGGGTGAGAACGCAGATCACCGTGCGTTCGTCGGTGTCGGTGTTCCGCAGATAGCGGTGCGGCCAGTCGACGATCACCTCGACGGCGTCCGGGAAGCGTCTGGGCGTGGCGAACACCGGACGGGCGTCGCACACGGTGACCCGGTAGCCGAGGAAGCTGCCGATGCGGGCGACCGCGGCCGCGTAGTCGATGGCGCCGAAGACCAGCATGCGCGGCGGCGGGGCGAAGGAGTGCAGGAAGACCGTGACCGCGTCCTCGCGGCGCTCGCCGTGCGGGCCGTAGTGGCGCAATCCGGTGGCACCCAGGGCGAGTTCGCCGCGCGCGTCGGCGGTGACGGCGATGTCCAGGCCGGCCGTGCCCAGAGTCCCCGACACCTCGTCCGGCCAGACGGCGAGGGTGGCCCCGATCGTCGCAGGTCCGCCCGTCACCGTCGCCACGGTCACCGGGCGGCCCTCGGCCACGGACCGCGCGACCGCCGCGAACCCCGGGTCGGTCTCGTGCGTGACGGGCCGCACCAGCAGCGTGATCTCACCGCCGCAGGTGAGCCCGACCGCGAATGCGTCCTCGTCGCTGTAGCCGAAGGTCTCCAGGCGTGCCTCGCCGGTCTCGACGACCTCCTGGGCGAGTTCGAACACCGCGCCCTCCACGCAGCCTCCGGACACGCTGCCCACGACTTCGTCGCCGGGTCCCACGGCCATGGCCGCACCGGGATCACGCGGTGCGCTGCGGCTCACTGCGACCACGGTCGCAAGGCCGAACGGGAGCCGGGCCGCGTACCACTCGCTCAGCGTCGGGAGAATCTCACGCACGATCCGCTCCTTCCACGGGCGCCGGGCCGGCCCCGCGCACCACCGCCACCAGACGCTCCAGCGCGGCCAGACTGTGCCCCTCGACGAAAGCGTCCACGCTCGGCAGCGCCGCCGCCATCCCGGGCGGAGAGGTGCGTAGCCGGGTTGCGCCTTGCGAGGATCGGCCAAGATCACCCGGTGCGCCGGCCGGTGCAGACGGCGCATCTGCGCGCCGAGCAGCTCGGGGTCGCCACGCACCCGTCGGACAGCACCACCACGACCGCCCCACGCGCCATGCCCCGCTGCCCCCAGCGGCCCAGGAACTCGCGCAGCAGCTCCCCTAGTGTTCCGGTCCGCAGATCCTGTCGCAGTAGCGGCAGATGCGGTCGATGATCTGGTCCGCGGTCTTGGTCCATCTGAAGGGGCGGGCCTGC
>NZ_JBFBBE010000157.1:0-18119 GCF_040682555.1 Streptomyces sp. NPDC051172 | reverse complement strand
GGCTCGGCGGCCCAATCCCCCCCCCACCCCGCCGCATGCGTTTTAAGCCAGTTGTCCCGGGTCCTTCCGACAGGTCCGTGATACGCGGTCTGGTGGACATGTTCCGCCTCCAGTACCTTGTGCTGATTCCTGAGGAAAAGGTGGTGGGGGCCTTGACCGAAGAGCAGCCGCGCACGCCCCGGGTGATGACCCGGTTGCAGCTGGACAACGCGGCCCGGCATGTCCTGAGGACGGCCAGGCAGGCGCAGGCGATGGTGCGGGGTAAGAACGAGGCAGAGGACGTCGAGAAGGTCCTCGACGAGTTGTACCTGGACTTCGTCGCACTGACGGGCCGCACCGACCTGCGCTGGCCCGCCAACCCGCCGCCCGACAAAGCGGAGGAGCTGATCCGGCTCGTGACGCAGGCGGCTGTCTTCGTCCGGGCACACAACTGGCGCGCGTCCGACCTGCAGGCGATCCTGCACGTGGTGGGGCCGGCGCAGCAGGGGCCCCATGCCGGCGAACGCCTCATGACGGACTTCCTGGACGGGCTGGGCACGCTCAGGCTGGTCAGGTCCGACGACGGTGCCGACTGGGAGTTCCGGCTGCTCAAGGAGGCGGCGGCCGGGGACGAAACGCTGACGACGACCATGAAAGTGGCGCGCTACCTCCTGCACCCGTCGGCTCTGATGCTGTTCGGGGACACCACGGAGCTGCTGGCCGAAGCCGTCTACGCGACGAACGTCGCGCGATTCTCCGAGTGCATGGACGACATCGAGGCACTCGCCACTGAAACCGACTCGCCGGAACTCCACGACCTGCTGCGGGACCTCGGCGAGGAGCCACCGGACGAACCGGATGCATTCGCCGCCATCGACGATGTGCCCCCGCGCCCGCCCGATGTCTCCGGGGTGGAACGGGAAGTGGACGAACTGCCGGACGAGGAGACGCCGCCCCCACCTGGTCCAGTAGTGGAGGACCCGGACCCGGAACCGCCCAGCCTCGACCTGGGCCTGCGCCTCTCCGGCGCGGGCGGACGCAGAGTCCGCCGCCTGCGGCGCGGCAACGGTTTGCCCCCGCTTCGGTAGCGGGCTGCCGGGCCGAGGTCGCCGACCCGCGTCGCCCTCGGCCCCGCTCTGTCAGTGGCCCCCTGCATCATGTCCCCATGCGTGCCGCCCGCCTCATCAAGATGGTGCTGCTCCTCCAGGGGCGGCCCTCCATGACCGCCGCCGAGCTGGCGCGTGAGCTGGAGGTGTCCGAGCGGACCGTCACGCGGGATGCGCAGGCGTTGTCGGAGGCGGGGGTTCCGGTGTACGCGGACCGTGGCCGGGCGGGCGGTTACCGGCTCATCGGCGGATATCGCACCCGGCTGACCGGGCTGGCGCGCAGTGAGGCCGAGGCGCTGTTCCTGTCAGGTGTGCCGGGGGCGCTGCGGGAGATGGGGCTGGAGGACGCGGCATCGGCGGCCCGGCTGAAGGTGTCGGCGGCTCTCCTGCCGTCCCTGCGGGATGCCTCCCGTACGGCAGCGCAGCGCTTCCACCTGGACGCGCCGAACTGGTTCACGGAGCCGAAGACACCCGCGCTGCTGCCGGCCTTCGCGGACGCGGTGTGGGACGACAGGCGGGTCACCGCCCGCTATCGCAAGGGGGACCGCGAGGTCGAGCGGGAGCTGGAGCCGTACGGGCTCGTGCTCAAGGCCGGGGTCTGGTATCTGTGCGCGCGGGTGACCGAACCGGACCATGGGCCTCACCGCGTCTACCGCATCGACCGGTTCACGGCGGTGGACGTCTGTGCGGAGCGCTTCGCACGGGACGAGGAGTTCGGCCTGCCCGCTTTTTGGGCGGAGCAGTCGGAGCGGTTCGCGCGATCGATCCTGCGGGACGAGGTGGTCGTACGGCTGTCGGTGGACGGGGTCCGAAGACTTCCGTACGCCGTCGATCCGGCTTCGGCACGGGAGGCGTTGGCGGCCGCGGGGCCCCCGGACCAGGACGGGTGGCTGACGCTGACGCTCCCCGTGGAGTCGGAGCAGGTGGCGCACGGGCAGCTCGCGGGGCTCGGCCCGGAGGTGGAGGTGCTGGCGCCCGACAGCCTGCGGGCGCGTTTCGCCGACGACGCGGCACGGCTGGGCCTGCTGTACGGGACATAACAATCCGCCACACTCCACGTGCGCCCCACCCGCCCAGGGCCGATGCTGGACCCGTGATGGAAGAGTCGGAGTTCTGGGAGCTGGTGGACGCCGCGCGCGAGGCCGCCGAGGGCGACCCCGAGGAGCAGGCGGACCTGCTGGTGGAGCGGCTTCTGGAGCTCGACCCGGAGACGGTCCTGGACTTCGCCCGGCATTTCGAGTCGCGCTACAACCGGGCCTACAGCTGGGATCTGTGGGGTGCCGCCTGGGTACTGCTCGACGGGGCGAGCGACGACGCCTTCGACTTCTTCCGGTGCTGGCTGATCGGGCAGGGGCGGGAGGTGTACGAGGGAGCCGTGCACCACCCCGACACGCTGGCCGACCTCCTGGACGACTTCGAACAGGAGATCGACGGGGACGGGGAGGAACTGGGCTACGCGGCGGACGAGGCCTACGAGCAGCTCACCGGGACCGTCGCCCCCGACCTGGGCATCCCGCCCGCGGCCTCCGAGCCGGAGGGCACACCGCTCGACTTCGAGAACGAGCGGGTGCTGGCGGAGCGCTACCCCAAGCTGTGGGAACGCTTCCGGGAGTGACGTTTCACCGGTTCACTGGGACCACCGGTCCAGTGGGACCGGTTCGAGGAGGGGGACCATGGCTCGAATCCCGTACCCGGAGCGGCCGTCCGACGCCGTCGCCCGGCTGCCCGTGCCGCTCAACGCCTTCCGCATGCTCTCGCACGCCCCGCCGCTGACGGGCCCGACGATCGAGCTGGGCCTGGCCGTGCTGCGCGAGTCGACGCTTTCGGTCCGGGTGCGCGAGCTGGTCGTGATGGCGGTCGCGGCTGCGACGCGGTGCGCGTACGGCTCCGTCCAGCACCACCCGATCGCCCTGAACGCGGGCGTGACGCCCGAGCAGCTGGCGGCGGTCGCCGAACGGCGCGCCGACGGGCCGGAGTTCGACGAGAGCGAGACGGCGGCGCTGACGGCGGCCTTCGAGCTGGTGTCCCGGCACACCCTGTCCGAGGGCACGCTGGCGGCTCTCCGCGCCTGCTTCACCGACCGTCAGGTCATCGAGATCGTCACCACGACCGGCTACTACGTCATGCTGGCGGGCCTGCTGAACGGGCTCGGGGTGGACATCGACCCGTCCGGGGAGCAGTTCCTGGGACTCGTGGGCGGCGACCCCGGCTGAGGGTCAGGCCGTCCGTCGCCGGTCCGGGTCCGAAGGGATGTACGCCTGCGCCTGCTCGGCCTTGACCGCGTGGTACATCGGCGCGGCGTTGGCCTGGTCGAGCGCGGACGCGGTGACGGCGGCCGGGCCCAGGACGACGGCCGCGGCAGCGCAGAGCGCCGCCCAGGGGCCATGAGCACTCCGGGATCGGCCCTCGGTCTTGTGCGTGGTCCTGTGGTGACTGTTCACTTCTTCCCCACCTCCGGTCAGTGCGTGTGCATGACGATAGGGAGAGCACCTCGGGAAGATCCGTGAGGTGGCTGCGAGAAACCTGTGAGGGTCCGCCCATGTCCAGCCCGTACGTAAGGGAGATCACGCGCGAGGAACACCTGGCCCAGCTGCGGCAGCACCCCGACGCGAGCCACCTCCAGATCCCCGAGTGGGGCGATGTGAAGCCCGACTGGCAGGCGGAGAGCGTCGGTTGGTTCGAGGGCAGGACGATGGTCGCCGCGGCCCTCGTGCTGTACCGGCCGCTGCCCGGCACCCGGCGCTGCCTCGCCTATCTCCCCGACGGGCCCGCGATCGACTGGCACCACCCTCGCCTGGAACGCCTGCTGGACCCGCTCGTCGCCCACGTCGAGGAGCGCGGGGCGTTCTCGCTCCGGATCGGACCACCCCTTGTCGTACGCCACTGGGAGGCGGCCGGTGTCGCGGCGGGCATCGCCGACCCCGACGCAGGCCATCTGCACGACCTGCCGGCGGACGGCCTCGACGGGTACGCGCTGGACGTGGCGGAGCGGCTGGGGCGGCTCGGGTGGCGGCGGTGCGAGGAGGGCGAGGGCAGCGGTTTCGGTCTCGGCCAGCCGCGCTACGGCTGCCACATACCGCTCGCGGGGCGTTCGGTGGACGAGCTGCGCGGGGCGCTGGCACCGCACTGGGAGCGTGGCCTGCGCACGTCCGAACTGGCGGGTGTGCGCGTCGGCTCGGGCGGGGCCGCCGACCTGCCCGAGTTCTACCGGCTGTACACCGCGACCGCCGCCCGCGACGGTTTCAAGGCCCGCCCGCCGGAGTACTTCGCGCGTATGTGGAAGGCCCTGAACGCCGAGGACGACGACCGGCTGCGGCTCTGTCTCGCCGAGTACGACGGCGAGGTGCTCTCCGCCGCGCTCATGATCAACGTCGGCTCCCGCGCCTGGCACTCCTACGCCGCGTCCGGCCGCCGGGGGCGTGAACTGCGGCCCAGCAGCGCACTGTTGTGGCGGATGCTGTGCGACGCACGGGCGGCGGGTGTCACGACGTACGACCTGCGCTCCGTCACCCCTGTCCTCACCGGGAACCGACTGCTGAACCGTCTCCGTTTCAAGACGGGCGCGGGCGGCCGGGCGGTGGAGTACCTCGGCGAGTGGAAGCTACCGGTGGGCAGCCAGGGCAAGGTGCTGCAGCGGGCGCTGGGGGCATATCTCGGGCGCAGGTGAGGCCGTATTGATTTGCGGCCCCGCCGCGTGGGTGCGGTGCGCGTACCGGGGTGCTCGCGATCTTCGGACGGGCATGTCCCGCGATGTGTGCTGTGCCACCCGGTGGAACCATCGTCCCGGTCCGGGTCGTTTCTTCTCATGCACGCGCGCGTGGCTGATCACTGGGCCCGTCCCGCGCGTACTAAGGGGTCTGAGAGAAAGGCGGCTCTGTGGACCTGCTCGACATCCTGCTGTTGCTGGTGGTCGTGGCCTACGCGGCATCGGGATACCGGCGCGGACTGGTGGCCGGCTGTGTCTCGCTCGCCGGGTTCGTGGGCGGCGCGGTGCTCGGCGTGTGGATCCTGCCCTGGATGATGGACCTGGTGACGGCGGGCACGGCCCAGGCGACGGTGACCGCGGTGCTGACCGTGCTGCTCCCGGCCGTAGTGGTCCACGAACTGGCGGGGCGTCTCGCGCTCAGGCTGCGCCGGGAGCTGGACCGGGGGCCGCTCAGGGTGGTCGACGGGGTGGGCGGGGCCGCGGCCAACTCGGTCGCCGTGCTGATCGTGGCCTGGGTCGCCGCGAGTGTCCTGGGCGCTTCCTCGTCACCGCTGCTCACGACCGCGATCCGGGACTCGGCGCTGCTCGGTGCCGTGCAGAACGCCATGCCGGACACCACCCCCACCTGGTTCTCCCGGGCCACCTCGGCACTCACCCAGGCGGGCTTCCCGCAGGTGTTCAACCCGTTCGAGAACGAGTCGACGGCCGAGGTCGCCAAGCCCACCGGCGACAGCGTCACGGCGAGCGCCACCAACGCGGCCAAGCGCAGCACGGTGAAGATCGAGGGCGTCTCCGGCACCCAGGGCCGCGAGGGCAGCGGGTTCGTCTACGCCCGCGACCATGTGATGACCAACGCGCACGTGGTGGCCGGTATCAACGACCCGAACGTGCGGATCGGCGGGGTCGGGCGGACGTACGAGGCACGGGTGGTGCTCTTCGACCCCGACAGGGACGTGGCCGTTCTGTACGTGCCCGGGCTGCGCGCGCCGGTCCTGAAGTTCGACGACGGCGCCGCGCGCGGCGACTCGGCGGTCGTGGCCGGCTATCCGCAGGACGGCAACCTCGACCTCCAGGCGGCGACGGTCGCCAACCGGGTGCGGGCGACCGGCCAGAACATCTACAGCGACGCCATGGTGACCCGCGAGATCTACTCGATCCGCTCGACCGTCCGCCCCGGCAACTCCGGGGGCCCGCTGCTGACGACCGACGGCCGCGTCTACGGCGTGGTCTTCGCCCGCTCGACGTCCGACAACGAGACGGGTTACGTCCTGACGGCGGCGGAGGTGGCCCCCGACGCCCAGCGCGCGGCGGACGCGACGGCGTCGGTGGACACGGGCGACCTGCTCACGTCCTGACCCGGGTCACAGACTGCACCCCATGAGCACGTCGTCGACGTACTCGCCCTCCAGCAGGAACTCTCCGGGCAGGATCCCCTCGACGACGAACCCCTCGGCCTCGTACAGCTTGCGGGCCGGGGTGTTGTGGCCGAGGACGCGCAGCGTGAGCCGGCGCGCGCCCTGATTGCGGGCCTCCTCCCGCACCGCCCGCAGCAGCGCCCGCCCGACGCCGGCGCCCCGCGCCTGCTCGGCGACGACGAGGCCCTGGATCTGCCGGACGTGGGCGTTGCAGACGAGCGGGGTCGGACGGGCCAGCCGGATGTAGCCGACGACCTCCCCGTCGAACTCCGCGACCAGATGGTCCCGGGGCCCGAACCGCTCGTTGTAGAAGGGCTCGTACGGCGGTTGGGGGCGCGGCTGCACGGAGTGCAGCGGGGACCAGGTGACACGGTCGAGGCGCCCCAGTGACTCCTCGTCGCCGAGGGTTGCGTGGCGTATGAACGGAACCGGCATGACGGCCACCTTATGAGCCTCCCGAGCAGAATGGGCTCATGGAACGTTCCCGAATCGCGGTGGCCGGTGCGTCCGGGCTCATCGGCGGCGCCCTCGTGCGGTCCCTGACCGCCGAGGGGCACGAGGTGGTGCGGCTGGTGCGCCGGGCGCCCCGGGCGAAGGACGAGGTCCGCTGGGATCCGGAGGGCGGGCACGTGGATCCGGCCGTTCTGACCGGGTGCGACGTCGTGGTGAACCTCGCGGGCGCCGGGGTGGGCGACCGCCGCTGGACGGACGAGTACAAGACGCTCATCCGGAGCAGTCGAGTGCTCGGCACCGCCGCGCTGGCCGCGGCGATCGCCGCGCTGGACGAGAAGCCGCGGGTGTTCGTGAACGGCAGCGCGATGGGCTACTACGGTGAGACCGGCGACCGGGCGGTCGACGAGAGCGCGCCGCCCGGGACCGGGTTCCTGCCGGAGCTGTGCGTGGAATGGGAGGGCGCCGCGGGCCCCGCGCAGGAGGCGGGCGTACGGACCGTGTTCACACGGACGGGTCTCGTGGTGGCCCGCGGCGGCGGCGCCTGGGGCCGGCTGTTCCCGCTGTTCAAGGCGGGCCTCGGCGGACGCATGGGCGACGGCCGCCAGTACTGGTCGTACATCGCGCTGCACGACGAGGTGGCCGCGATCCGCCATCTCATCGACACCGACGCCCTGTCCGGACCGTTCAACCTCACCGCCCCGAACCCGCTCACCAACCGTGAGATCACCGCAGCCATGGGCCGCGTACTGCACCGCCCGACGCTGTTCCCCGTACCCGCGCCCGTACTGCGAACCGCGCTCGGCGAAATGGCCGGGGACGTCCTCGGCAGCGCACGGGTGCTGCCGAAGCGACTCCTGGAGTCCGGCTTCACCTTCGCGTTCCCGGACATCGAAGGAGCACTCAAGGCCGCGCTCACGGAGCCGTAGGACCGAGGCGCCCGGGAGGCGCGATAAACAAGGCGTGCCCGTATGCGACCGTTGTGCGACCGTGCTCTGTTCATGCGCGACTGCACTTGACCGATCGCGGCCCTAACCTCGACCCGAACTCGGGTATCCCCGGAGCCAGTTGGGGGCATGACGTCTCCACCGGCCGCGCAACCTCGAGGAGGGGCACGTGCTTGAGCCCGCGTACCAGGCGGACGTCGTGATCGTGGGAGCCGGGGTTGCCGGACTCTCCGCCGCGCATCGGCTGACCAGCGCAGGAGTGACGACCGCGGTCCTGGAGGCCGCTCCTTGCGTGGGGGGCCGCATGTCGACGGAGAAGGTCGACGGGTTCCGGCTCGACCGGATCGGCCAGCTGCTGTCCACGGCGTATCCCGAGCTACGGCTGACCCCGGGGCTGGACGCGCTCGTGCTGCGCCCGTTCGCGCCCGGCGTCCTGCTGCACAGCGACGGACGCCACCATCGCGCGGGCGCCCCGGCGGCGGCGGGGGGCGCAAGGGGCGCACTCCATGCGGTACGCGCCCTGGCGAGCGCCCCCACCAAGGGCGCCCCCCGGACCACCGCCCCGCTCGGCACCGCCGTGGACCAGGCCCGCCTCGGCAACGCCCTGTCCCGGCTGGCCACGATCCCCATCGAACGCCTGCTGTCCCGCCCGGAGCTGCCCGCCGGCCAGGCCCTCACGGCCCGTGGTGTCCCCGCCCGCACGATCGACAGCTTCCTGCGCCCGCTGCTGGCCGCCCTGCTCTGCGACCCGGACCTGACCACCTCCAGCCGGTGCGCCGACCTCGCGCTGCGCGCCTTCGCCTGCGGGCGCCTGTGTCTGCCGGAGGGCGGCGCCGAAATGCTCCCGGAACTGCTCGCCCGAGCGCTGCCGCCCGGCACGGTCCACACGGGCGTCCGCGTCACCTCGGTCTCGACCAGCGCTGTCACGACCGCCGAACACGGCGAGATCCGCTGCCGAGCCGTACTCCTCGCGACCGACGCCCGCGCCGCCGCCGACCTGCTCCCCGGCCTGCGCATACCGGATTTCCACCCCCTGACGGTCCTTCACCACACCACGGACGAGCCCCCGACCACGGGCGCCTCCCTCCTCCTGGACGCCGACCGCAGCGGCCCGGTCGCCCACACGGCGATCGTCAGCGCGGTGGACCCCGGCCGCGCTCCCGCGGGCCGGGCCCTCGTCTCCTCCACGGTCCTCGGCCCACCCCCACCGGAGCTGGACACCGCCGTACGCATGCACCTCTCCCGCCTCTACGGCACCTCGACCGCACGCTGGGAGACGCTGGCCGTCCACCACACCCCGGAGGCCGTCCCCGCCATGCGTCCCCCACACGACCTGCGCCGCCCCGTGAGGCTGTTGGCGGGCCTGTACGTCTGCGGAGACCACCGTGACACGAGCACGGTCCAGGGCGCCCTGCACTCGGCCCACAGGGCCTCAACAGCCATCCTGACGGACCTCGGGGCGGCCGGTTCGATGCACAGGGCAGACCCACCAAGCAGCACAGTGAAGCAGGCGGCCTGAGCAGCCGCGCCCCTCCAGGGGCGCGGGGCTGTGTCGATATGCGGCTCCGCCGCGTGGGCTCGATCAACCACAACGAGCCCGCACAAGCAACGCACCAACCGGAGGTACGGCGATGGCCTACCCAAGTGCAGCGACCTTGTCGCGATACCCCCGCACAGGCGCAGCATCCTTGTACGGCTCCAACCGCCGCTCGAACTCCCGCACATACTCAACCGCCCGCACCGACCGCATCTCCGCCGCAGCACTCGCCGCCTCCGCCCCCAACGCACAGGCCTGGTCAAGCTCCCCCAGGCCCAGGCGGGCGGAGGCCAGCACCACCCGGCAGAACAGCCGACTCCGCGCATACGCAGGCGCACGCAGCTGCAGCGACCGCTCCGCATGCTGCGCCGCCGCACGGAACTGCTGCAGATCCCGATGCGCGTGCCCGAACTCGTCCGCCAGCTGCGCCTCGTCGAAGAACCGCGCCCAGTAGGGCACCTCGTCACCGGTTCGCGCGGCCTCCAGGGCCCGCTCCGCCCGCACCAGCGAGGCGGTGCAGTTGCGCACCTCGCCGAGCACCCCGTGCCCGCGCGCCTCGGCCGCGTGCAGCAGCGCCTGCACCACCGGCGGGGCGTTGGTCCCGACGCCCTGCTGGGCGACCCGCGCCAGTTGCACGGCCTCCCGCCCGTGGCCGAGATAGACGGCCTGCCGGCTCATGGTGACCAGCACGTACGAGCCGTACGCCCGGTCCCCGGCCGCCTGGGAGAGCCGCAGCGCCTGCACGAAGTACCGCTGTGCGAGCCCGTGCGCAGCGATGTCGTACGACGTCCAGCCGGCGAGCCGGGTCAGGTCGGCGGCCGCGCCGAACAGCCGGCGGCCCGTCTGCTCGCCGTAGGTGCCGCGCAGCATCGGCTCGCACTCGTGCTCCAAGTAACGCACCAGGGCCTGGCGGGCGTGGCCGCCGCCGTACTTGTCGTCGAGGGTGCGGAACAGTTCGCCGACCGAGCGGAGTGCGGCGATGTCGCCTGCGGTGACCTTCTGGCCGGGGCCGCGCTCGGCCTGGCCGCGCTGGCGGGGCACCACCGGGCGGCCCTGGACGGGGACCCGGGCGGGCTGTTCGCCGCGGGCGACCTTGTCGTCGGCGCGGCCGATCAGCCAGTCGCGGCTGGGCACGACAAGACCGGCGGGCGTGAACGCGATCTTGCGGAGCTCGGCGTGCGAACCGGAGTCCTTGCGCCACAGGCCGCCGACGATGTCGACGGCCTCCTCGGGGGCCGCGGCGAACTCGAGCCCGGCGTACACCGGCGCACAGGCGTCGAGGCCGAGGTCCTGGGCGGTGAGGCGGCGGCCGAGGCGGCGGGTGAAGACCTCGGCGATCAGGGCGGGAGTGGTGCCGCGGGGCTGCTGCCCGCGCAGCCAGCGGGTGACCGACGTCTTGTCGTATCTGAGATCAAGCCCGTGTTCGAGGCCGAGCTGGTCGACTCGGCGGGCGAGACCCGCGTTGGAGAACCCGGCTTCTGCGATGAGCGCGGCGAGCTGGCGGTTGGGAGTGCGCTGCGCGGGTCGTTCCGTCATCTGCGGTGCGGTCTCCTGCCTTTCGGGCCTACCGGGACCTCTGTCGGCCCTGCGTGCCCGGATTGCCTGTGAGCAGCCCTTATGGCCTCTGTGAACGGCGCGAATGTAGCGGAGAGTGAGCAGGCGGTCGCACACTTCGACCCTCGTTCATCCGATCGTGTGAGGATTGGCCGCGGGGCTGACGCGAGACGGTCGGTCGTACAGTGGCGTAGGCGCGTTTCGTGCCTTACGACCTTCTAGGGAGGCGCTTGCCGTGAGTGAGCTGCGGTTCGTCCGCATGGGATTCGGTGCCGAGGCCGTCGAGTACCAGACGGCGTGGGACGAGCAACGCCGGGTGCACGCGGCGCGCTTCGCCGACGAGATCCCCGACACCGTGCTGCTCCTGGAGCACCCGCCGGTGTACACGGCGGGCCGCCGCACGGCGGACAGCGAACGCCCTCTGGACGGCACCCCCGTCATCGACGTGGACCGCGGCGGCAAGATCACCTGGCACGGCCCGGGCCAGCTGGTCGGCTACCCCATCCAGAAGCTCCCGCGCCCGGTGGACGTGGTGGCCCATGTGCGGCGCCTCGAGGAGGCACTGATCCGTACCTGCGCGGAGTTCGGGGTGGAGACCACGCGGGTCGAGGGCCGCAGCGGGGTGTGGGTCCTCGGCGACCCGGTCGAGCAGCGTCCGTCCCTCGGCGGGCTGTCCCTGGACTTCGACCCGCGTCTGCACGACGAGGAGTTCGACCCGCGGATGAACGGCCCGGAGTACGCGCCGTCCAACGCCGGCCAGCGTCGCGAGGACCGCAAGATCGCGGCGATCGGCATCCGCGTGGCCAAGGGCGTCACCATGCACGGCTTCGCGCTGAACGTGAACCCGGACAACCGGTGGTTCGACCGCATCATCCCGTGCGGCATCCGCGACGCGGGCGTCGCCTCCCTCGCCGGCGAGCTGGGCCGCGACGTGACGATCTCGGAAGTGCTGCCGGTCGTGGAGCGGCACTTGACGGACGTACTGGAGAACGCGGACCTCAGGCCGAGGGTGATCGAGAAGACACCGGCAGCCTGAGCACCACCGAAAGCTTTCAAATCAACGGGCGTACCCTTGAGCACGCCGAAGAATCAATCGCTAGGGAGCCGGTCGTGTCCGCAGTCGCACCCGACGGACGCAAGATGCTGCGCCTGGAGGTCCGCAACAGCCAGACCCCCATCGAGCGCAAGCCCGAGTGGATCAAGACCCGGGCGAAAATGGGCCCCGAGTACACCAAGATGCAGAACCTCGTGAAGAGCGAGGGCCTGCACACGGTCTGCCAGGAAGCCGGCTGCCCGAACATCTACGAGTGCTGGGAGGACCGCGAGGCGACCTTCCTCATCGGCGGCGACCAGTGCACCCGGCGCTGCGACTTCTGCCAGATCGACACCGGCAGGCCCGAGGCCCTCGACCGTGACGAACCGCGCCGCGTCGGCGAGTCCGTGGTCACGATGGACCTGAACTACGCCACCATCACCGGCGTCGCCCGCGACGACCTGGAGGACGGCGGCGCCTGGCTGTACGCGGAGACGGTCCGCCA
Source organism: Streptomyces sp. NPDC051172 (assembly GCF_040682555.1). Classification (NCBI taxonomy): domain Bacteria; kingdom Bacillati; phylum Actinomycetota; class Actinomycetes; order Kitasatosporales; family Streptomycetaceae; genus Streptomyces; species Streptomyces sp. NPDC051172. The sequence continues at coordinate 5,887 of NZ_JBFBBE010000157.1, read as the reverse complement.
GATCCACCAGCAGACCGCGGGCCGCGAGGCCGGGCGGACGAAGGTGGAGCTGCTCGCCCCGGACTTCAACGCCGTGCCGGAGCAGCTCGAAGAGGTCTTCTCCTCCCGCCCCGAGGTCTTCGCGCACAACGTGGAGACGGTCCCCCGGATCTTCAAGCGCATCCGCCCCGGCTTCCGCTACGACCGCTCGCTGAAGGTCATCACGGCCGCCCGCGACTACGGCCTCGTCACCAAGTCGAACCTGATCCTCGGCATGGGCGAGACCCGCGAGGAGGTCAGCGACGCGCTGAAGCAGCTGCACGAGGCGGGCTGCGAACTGGTCACCATCACCCAGTACTTGAGGCCCTCCGTGCGCCACCACCCCGTCGAGCGCTGGGTGAAGCCGCACGAGTTCGTGGAACTGAAGGAGGAGGCCGAGCAGATCGGCTTCTCCGGCGTGATGTCCGGCCCGCTGGTCCGGTCGTCCTACCGGGCCGGCCGGCTGTACCAGATGGCCGTGGAGAAGCGGGGTTCGTACGTCGCCTCGCAGGCCGTCTGACGCTCGGACGAACCGAGCCTGATGACACGGAGTGCCACCACTCTGTGTGAATCTGGGCACAAGAAACTACCCGCCGGTAATGGCCGATTCGACGCGGTCCTGACAGTCCTCGCAGATGAGGGCCCATGTCAGGGCCGCGTCGGTGTTTGCGCTCGTCGCATCAAGGCTTCATGGGTGTTTGACCGGTCGGTCACGCCCTGGTAACACCAATCAGTGACGCTGGACTCACGCCACGTACACCCGCCCCAGTGCCCGTATCCCGAGGGGGGACCTCCATCATGCAGGCCGCGCCGGTTCGCGCCACCGCCATCCCGTCGTTCACCACTGCACTGCGTGCCGTCGAGTCGCTGCTCATGAGCAGCGGTCAGCGCACCGCCCGCCGCAACGCCTGGACCTCCGTCCTGGAGGACCGCCGCCGCGCCAAGGACCGGGTCGAGGCCCAGCGCGTCATGGAACAGACCACCCTCGTCGTCCGCCCCTGAATCCCACCCTCCGGACAGTGCCGTCGTACGGCGCTCCCGGGGCCACGTAGACTTCGTGGCATGGCGAGGAAGGAACCTGCAGCGGACGCTGCGAACCCCGGGCGACTGAAGCAGATCGCTCTGACCTACAAGATGACCCGCAAGGCCGACAAGAAGATCGGTCTTGTACTCGCGGCTGTCGGCATCGGCATCTTCGGTGTTTTCCTCGCGATCGGTTTCTTGATCGGTCACCCCATCTATCTCGGCATCCTGGGCCTGCTGCTCGCCTTCCTCGGAACGGCGATCGTGTTCGGGCGCCGGGCCGAGCGGGCGGCCTTCGGGCAGATGGACGGCCAGCCGGGCGCGGCCGCGGCGGTCCTGGACAACATCGGCCGGGGCTGGACGACGACGCCCGCGGTGGCCATGAACCGCAGCCAGGACGTGGTGCACCGGGCCGTCGGCAAGGCCGGCATCGTCCTGGTCGCCGAGGGCAACCCGAACCGGGTGAAGAGCCTGCTGGCCGCCGAGAAGAAGAAGATGAACCGCATCGTCGCGGACGTACCGGTGCACGACGTCATCGTCGGCACGGGCGACGGCCAGGTCCCGCTGAAGAAGCTGCGGACCACGATGCTGAAGCTGCCGCGCGTGCTTACGGGGCCGCAGGTGACGGCCACCAACGACCGACTGCGCGCCATGGGCGACCTGATGAGCAACATGCCACTGCCGAAGGGTCCGATGCCCAAGGGCATGAAGCTGCCCAGGGGTGGGCCGAAGGCCCGCTGAGTTTCCTCATACGACGAATGGGGGCGCCCGGAGTGATCCGGGCGCCCCCATCGTCGTAGCAGGACCGTCTTTCGTCTGCGGCGTCGCTGTGGCTGGTCGCGCAGTTCCCCGCGCCCCTACGGGGCGCGGCCCTAGCTGCGGACTTCGACCGTGCGGGCCAGGCGGTCGTGGAGGCCCCTGCCGTCCCGGTCCCAGATCAGGGCCGGGATGGCGATGCACAGCAGGGCCGTGCGGAGGGTGGCGCGGAGGGGGCTGGGGCGGCCGGTGTCCAGGGCGACCACGCGGAGGCCGAAGAGGCGCTTACCGGGGGTGAAGCCGATCGTGCCGACCGTCAGGACGCCGAGCAGGAAGAAGATGAGCAGGGCCCAGTTGCCGGTCGCCTGGTTGTAGCCGTGAGTAATAAGACCGTATGCGATCAAGAGGCACAGGCCCCAGTCGACGAACAAGGCACCGAACCGGCGGCCCGGGCGGGCGATCGAGCCGGGCCCCTCCTCCGGCAGACCGAGCTGCCGGCCGCGGTATCCGAAGTCGACACCGGCGTCCTCTGCGGCCGCGCGGGGGCCCGAGAGCCATGAGCCGATTGCATCCCTGTTGTCCACGCGTCCACGGTACTGCGCCCGTTTCGCGATACGGACAGGTGGGGTACACCGGACGGGGTCCGGTTAACTTGTGCGAAACAAATGGGTCACGCCCGAGAAATCACCCGTCCCTAGGGTCGGGGACAGCGTGTGCCACCGCACTGGCCGCACGAACGAACTACCACCCCGGCGAGGCGGTCGGGAGTAGGAGGAGCTGGATGTTCCAGAACGCCGACGAGGCCAAGAAGTTCATCGCGGACGAGGACGTCAAGTTCGTCGACGTCCGCTTCTGCGACCTGCCGGGTGTGATGCAGCACTTCACGATTCCGGCGGAGGCCTTCGACCCGGCCGAGGAGCTGGCCTTCGACGGCTCCTCGATCCGCGGCTTCCAGGCCATCCACGAGTCCGACATGGCGCTCCGCGCCGACCTGTCCACCGCGCGCGTCGACCCCTTCCGCCGCGACAAGACGGTCAACATCAACTTCTTCATCCACGACCCGATCACGGGCGAGCAGTACTCCCGTGACCCGCGCAACGTGGCGAAGAAGGCGGAGGCCTACCTGGCGTCCACCGGTATCGCCGACACCGCGTACTTCGGCCCCGAGGCCGAGTTCTACGTCTTCGACAGCGTGCGCTTCCAGACCTCCGCGAACGAGGCCTTCTACCACATCGACTCCGAGGCCGGCGCCTGGAACACCGGTGCCCTCGAGGACAACCGTGGCTACAAGGTCCGTTACAAGGGCGGCTACTTCCCGACCCCGCCGGTCGACCACTTCGCCGACCTGCGTGCCGAGATCTCCCTGGAGCTGGCCAACTCCGGCCTGCAGGTCGAGCGCCAGCACCACGAGGTGGGCACCGCCGGCCAGGCCGAGATCAACTACAAGTTCAACACGCTGCTCGCCGCGGCCGACGACCTGCAGCTCTTCAAGTACATCGTGAAGAACGTGGCCTGGCGCAACGGCAAGACCGCGACCTTCATGCCGAAGCCGATCTTCGGTGACAACGGCTCGGGCATGCACGTCCACCAGTCGCTGTGGCAGGGCGGCTCCCCGCTCTTCTACGACGAGGCCGGCTACGCGGGCCTGTCGGACACCGCCCGCTACTACATCGGCGGCATCCTCAAGCACGCCCCGTCGCTGCTGGCCTTCACCAACCCGACGGTGAACTCGTACCACCGTCTGGTGCCGGGCTTCGAGGCGCCGGTCAACCTGGTGTACTCGCAGCGCAACCGCTCCGCGGCCATGCGTATCCCGATCACGGGCTCCAACCCGAAGGCCAAGCGCGTCGAGTTCCGTGCGCCCGACTCCTCCGGCAACCCGTACCTGGCCTTCTCGGCCCTGCTGCTGGCGGGTCTGGACGGCATCAAGAACAAGATCGAGCCGGCCGAGCCGATCGACAAGGACCTCTACGAGCTGGCCCCCGAGGAGCACGCGGGCGTCGCGCAGGTCCCGACCTCGCTCCCCGCCGTCCTCGACCGCCTCGAGAGCGACCACGAGTTCCTGCTCGCCGGTGACGTCTTCACGTCCGACCTGATCGAGACGTGGATCGACTACAAGCGCGCGAACGAGATCGCTCCGCTGCAGCTGCGTCCGCACCCGCACGAGTTCGAGCTCTACTTCGACGTGTGATCGACGCCTGTCCCAGGCACAGCGCCCGCGCCCCCGTTGTCGTACCGACAGCGGGGGCGCGGGCGTATGTTCTATTCTGTCGGTGACACGACACGGGGGTGGACAGGATGCCGGAGCGCGAACACGAAGAGCAGGAGCGCGAGTTCGACCTGAGGTGGGCGGACGACGCGCAGCACAAGGAACCCTCGGCGCGGGCCCGGATGCTGGCCGCGCGCTGGAAGGAGAACCCGCCGGAGCCGCAGCCGTTCCGTGCGGATCCCGAGCCGGTGGCGCCGCGCCGGTCCTCGTGGGTGTCGACGGCCGTCGTGCTGGGCACCGTGGCGGCGATCATCGTGCTGCTCGGGTGGGCGCAGTTCCGGGCCCCGTACTAGAGGCCTCTCGCCCAGCGGCCTCTCACAGGGACCTTTTGCGGCTCCTAGAGCCGTTCGGGACCACTTCATGGCAGTGGCTGGGTGCACACTGGCAGTGGGACGAGTGCCTGACTGCGGGGTGAGGCAGATGCATAGCCGCTTCCGGAGCGACCGGCGGTTGACCGTGCGGATGACGGTCACGATGTTCCTGCTCGGGTTGCTGTACGTGGCCTTTGTCGCCGCGTTGATCGTGTTGCTGAAGTCGTGGCTGCTGGTCGTGGTGCTGGTGGCGGCGATGTTCGTCGCGCAGTTCTGGTTCTCCGACCGGATCGCGATGTTCGCCATGCGCGGGCGGGTCGTGGAGCGCGAGGAGTATCCCGAGCTGCACGCGGTGGTCGACCGGCTGTGTGCGATCGCCGACATGCCCAAGCCGGTGGTGGCGGTGTCCGAGATGGACATGCCGAACGCGTTCGCGACCGGGCGCAATGCCGACCATGCGGTGGTGTGTGTGACGACCGGGCTGCTGCGGCGGCTGGAGCCCGCGGAGCTGGAGGGCGTACTCGCGCACGAGCTCTCGCACGTGGCGCACAAGGATGTCGCGGTGATCACGATCGCGTCGTTCCTCGGCGTGATCGCGGGGCTGATCGTGCGGTTCGCCTTCTACTCGCAGTTGTTCGGCGGAGGGCGCCGGGACCAGAACGCCGCTGCCGTCTTCGCCGCGGTGATGGGTGTGTCGGCGGCCGTGTACGCGATCAGTTTCCTGCTGATCAGGGCGCTGTCGAGGTACCGGGAGCTGGCCGCGGACCGGGCGGCGGCGCTGCTCACGGGGCGGCCCTCGGCACTGGCCTCCGCGCTGACCAAGGTCTCCGGCGACATCGCGCGGATCCCGACCAAGGACCTGCGGACGGCGCAGGCCTTCAACGCCTTCTACTTCACCCCGGCGACCGGCAAGGAGCCCGGCATCGAGCGGTTCTTCTCCACGCACCCGAGCCTGGAGCAGCGGCTCGACCAACTGGGGCGGATCTCCGCGGAGTTGGGTGAGGCGGCAACACCCGGAAAGGGGTGACATGGGGCTCCTGGACATTCTGCTCGGCCGTACGAAACCCGTCCTGCCCGATCTCGACCAGCTCTTCGCGCTGCCGTCGGCGGCCGTGACCCTCGAGGCCGCGGCCGGTTTCACGCCGACCGGCACGGGTGCGGTGTGCTTCGCGACGGTCGAGGGCGGGGCCTTCGAGCAGACGCACCGGGAGGTCCAGGCCCTCCTTGACGCGGACGCCGACCGGGAAGGACCCCCGGTGGAGCTCAGCCAGGACGGGTACGGCTACTCCTGGCTGGTCTCGCGCCGCTCCCCCGGCCAGCTGTCCGAGCTGGTCAACGATCTGCACGCGGTGAACAGCTCGATGGAGGTCAACGGCTTCGGGCCGCAGCTGCTGTGCTCCCTGGCCGGTTTCCAGGGCGAGGGGGGCCGGCGGCTCGCGCTGGTCTATCTCTACAAGCGCGGCACGTTCTACCCGTTCGCGCCGCTGCCCGGCGATGGGCAGCGGCGCGA
>NZ_JBFBBE010000156.1:0-18195 GCF_040682555.1 Streptomyces sp. NPDC051172 | reverse complement strand
GCGCGCCGGGCCGGGTTCCGGGGGGGGGGGGGGCGGGGGCCCGGGCGTGTAAACACACCCCCCGCGCCCACGTCCCCCCCGGGCCGCCCGCGCCCCCGGCCGGGCCCCGCCCCGCGACAACGCGCTGGAACTGCAGGTGAAGGCGGCGCTCACCGACGACCTGCGGATGGAGCAGGATCTGAGCCGCTGGTTCCCGGTGTGGGGCGCGCCGGGGCTGTGACCGCGCCCGTCAGCGGTTCATGTCGTCTCACTTGCTTTTCTCGCGCTCCTGGCGGCGCGACTCCATGGGACGCTCGCGACGGTAGCGGCGCTCCCACTTGGCCTGCATGTCACGGCGCTTGCGGTAGGCCTGGTACGTGCCCGGCATCGATCCCGACGAGGATCCCCCGGACGACTGCGAGGACTCCGAGGCGGAGTCGCCGCCCGTGCGGCTCCGCCCGTACTGCATGTACAGGAAGAGCACGGCGACCGCGGCCAGCCACCAGGCGTGGTTTCCGAATCCCAGGAGCACCAGGACGGCGGTCCCGGCTATGACGATGGTGCCCATGACGGGCCTCCGTTTGGGCGTGGGTGAGTGAGCGGTGATGCGTTGTCGTCCCGACGGGGCGCTGGGGGATGAGCGTCCGTCCGTCGGTGCGTAGAGAGTAGCCCCGAGACCGCAGGGTGATGCCTGTCCTGCGGAAAGCGTGGTGGGCAGCTCCGCAACGCATGTCCAGCGTAGGGAGACGGTCACTCGCCGTGCATCCCGTTTTCTGCCCGGGAGCCCTCGGAGAGGGCCTCAGTCCGCCTGCAGATCCAGCTTCCGCTCCACCACCTCCCGGGCCACCTCGTTGATGCGGCGGCGGTGGGAGCGCGCATGGGAGCGCAGGATACGGAACGCTTCGTCGACCGTGATCGAGTGCCGGGCGGCGAGCGTGCCCTTGGCCTGTTCGATGACGATACGGCTGGTCAGGGCCTGGCCCAGCTGGTCGGCCAGGGCCCGGCTCTCACGCAGCCGGCGGTCCCGCTCCAGGTTCCAGCCGGCGGCGTCGGTGAGTGCCTGGCCCAGCGCCAGGAGCTCGTGCGGCAGCGGTGTGCTGCCGGGACCCAGCAGCACCAGGGCGCCAAGGGTGTCCTCGCCGACATGCAGGGGCAGCGCGGCGACCCTGCCGTAACCCAGTTCCACCGCCCGGGCCGTGTAGCGCGGCCAGTCCCGGCGGGCCCGGTCGCCGTCCAGGGCGGTGTCCGCCACCGGGAAACCGGTGCGGCGGGCTTCCGATCCCGGCCCCTCGCCCCAGGTGGCGGCGGAGCGGGCCAGATGCAGCAGTTCCTGGCCGGTGCCGGCCACCTCGGGACCGCAGGCGTCGTCGGGGACGTACAACACGATCGCGGAGCAGTCGCCGAGCAGTTCGGTTCCGTGCGCGGCGAGGGCCGCAAGGAGCCCCGTCGGATCGGAGGCCTCCGTGACCGGGCTGGCGGCCAGGTCGACGAACGCCTGTGCCAGCTGCTGCTGCCGCGACGGGGATACCGTGCTCATCAGCTTCCCTTCGCTCTCGGTCTTCGGTCGGTGACTGCCTCCGCAGTCTTCCTTGCCCCACGCCCCGGCGTCTCCCCCGCCTCAGCCGAGGCGCAGTTCACCTCTCAGGACGGACTCCGCCACCAAGTGCACGGAGGTGCCCTCGGCAAAGGCATGTGCCTTGATCAGTTCCAGTGCGTCGGCCACCGGGCAGTCGAGGTGCACGGAGACCATGCCGGCGGCCTGGTGGACCTTGGCGCGCAGATCGGTGGCGCCGTACATACCGGGGTCGCCGTCCACGTTGAGGATCATCGAGTGGGTCAGCGCGTCCGCGACCTCGCAGAAGGTGTCCGAGTCCGTGACGCCCTGCGCGGGGTCGAAGACCGCGAGGGCGCCGACGCAGGCGCCGGACAGGCTGAGCGGTACGGCGGCCACCGCGCCGATGCCCAGTTCGGCCACGGCGGGCCCGTACCCGGGCCAGCGGTCGAGCAGCGCGGAGCCGTCCGCGGTCACCGGGCGGGCCTCGCTGGCGGCGTCCCGGGCCGGGCCCTCGCCGAGCAGGAACTCCAGCTCCTGGGCGGCGCGGGCCGACTCGTCGGAGGCGGCCAGGCCGAGCTGGTCGAGGGTCGCCCCGACCAGCGTGACGGCGGCACTGCTGGTGCCACAGGCCGCTGCGACCCCTGACATGAACAGGGGCTTCGGGATGTCACGCGTACGTGCCCAGCTGGTGAGCCGGGCCACGTAGTCCTCCTGGAGCCGTGCCGCGGTCAGGTGGCAGGCCGCGGTGGAGCGGTGGATCGCCGCGATGCGCAGATACATGCTCTTGAGGACCTCGGTGCGGGCCTGACCGGCGAGGAGCTCATGCCGCTCGGCACTGCTGCTCTCCTTCTCCGAACGGAGGTGTGCCGCAGCGGCCTGCCGTTCGGCGGAGGCAATGAGGTCCGATACCTCACGTCCGGTCGCCATACCGGAATCGTACGCTTCAGGTTCTCACTGTGAGCCGTTTGTCCGGCCTTCTTCCATGAGCAGGACGACCCCGCCGTTGTGGCCGTCGAAGGGGCTGCACTGCACCATGCACATGATCGACCGGCCCAGGCGGTTGACGGCGGGCACCGGCAACGGATCTCCTCGTTTGCCGCTGTCGACGCAGAGCTGGATGGTCTCGCGCAGCTTGCCGGTGGGCAGCCCGAAGTCGAGACTGTGGAAGGGCTGGTCCAGGACCTCCTCGGGGCGCAGGCCCCACAGGTCGACGGCGCCGCGGTTCCAGCACTTGACCTTCAGGCCCTGGTCGAGGACGACGACCCCGGCGGCGATGGAGGTGAGCACGGCCTCCAGGAAGGTGCGGGCCTCGTCCAGCTCCTCGGTGCGGACCCGCATCTCCTCGTTCATGGTCTCCAGTTCCTCGTTCCCCGACTGGAGTTCCTCGTTGGTGGTCTCCAGCTCCTCGTTGGTGGACTGGAGTTCCTCGTTGGTGGTCTCAAGTTCCTCGATGCTCGACTGGAGTTCCTCGTTCGTGGTCTCCAACTCCTCGTTCGTGGACTGGAGTTCCTCGTAGGCCGTCTCCAGGTCCTCGCGCACGCGCTTGATCTCGGACTTGAGCTGTGTGGCGACCGTGACGTCGTTGAAGGTGATGTGGGTGGCGACCGGCAGTCCGTCGGTGCCGGTCACGGGCTGGACGAGGATGTCGAAGTACTGGACGTCGTCGGCGACCCGGCGTTCGGCGCCGTTGACCCGCAGGGTGCGCCGCTCGTGGGTGGCCTGTTCGATCAGGGAGCGCAGTTCGACGGGGCGGTAGGAGATCTCCAGGTCCTGGAAGGGGCGCCCGATGTCGGTCGACGTGAGGCCGAACTGCACGCGCGCGTGGCTGTTGATGAGTACGACCACGCCCTCGGAGTCGATGGCCAGGGCGGCGCTGGGGGTCGCGTCGAGGATGAGGTCGCGCAGCTGCCGGTGCCGGGCCATGCTCTGCAACTCGTTGCCCATGCCCGCCCTGATCTTCACGGGTGCGGGCTGGTAGGGCGGCGCGGCCTCGCCGGGGCGGCGCCGGAACACGCGCTGGCGCATGCTCATCACCTCGAACCGGTCCGCGTCGTTGAGCAGCATCTCGGCCTTGCCGAGGAAGAGGCAGCCGCCCTCGCGCAACGCGAAGTGGAAGCGGTCGACGATCTGGGTCTGCGCCTCGACGTTGAAGTACATCAGCGTGTTGCGGCAGACGAGCAGGTCGAGGCGGGAGATCGGGGCGTCGCGCGTGATGTCGTGGCGGCCGAAGATCACCTTGCGGCGCAGGTCGGAGCGGAAACTGAAGCGGGCGCCGTTCTGGTCGAAGTACTTGTCGCGCAGCTCGGCCGAGTGCGGTTCGAGGGCCTTGGCCGAGTACAGGCCGGACCGGGCGTCGCGCAGCGCCTCGTCGTCGACGTCCGTGCCGTAGATCTTGACCCGGTCCAGGGTCTCCTGAAGGCCCAGGGTCTCGGCGAACATGATCGCCAGGGAGTAGGCCTCCTCACCGCTGGAGCAGCCCGCGCTCCACACCCGGATCTCGTCCTCGCTCCCGCTCTGCGCGATCAGCTCGGGCATCACCTCGCGCTGGAGGAAGGTCCAGGCCTCGGGGTCGCGGAAGAAGGAGGTGACGTTGATCAGGATGGTGTTGAACAGGGCGTTGAATTCATCCGCATTGGTCTCCAGGCGGTCGCGGTAGTCGGTGTACGACGTGATCTGTGTGTCCGCCATCCGCTTGCGGATGCGGCGGCCCAGTGAGGACCGCTTGTAACCGGTGAAGTCGAAACCGCGGGCGTCCCTGAGGAAGCCGAGGAGCTTCTCCAGTTCCTCGTCCGTCTCCACGTCCGGTTGTCCGTCAACCATCGCTGTCGCCCACTTCTCTGCTACTGCCTCTTGGTCTCGACCAACCCGCGGATCACCGCGGCGATCTCCTCCAGAGGTAGCACGAAGTCCACTGTGCCAGTACCCACGGCCGCCTCCGGCATGCCCCTGAACTCCGCGGTCGCCGGATCCTGGACGATCACGGTGCCACCGCGCGACTTGACCGCGTCCACGCCCATCGCGCCGTCCCGCCCGGTCCCGGTGAGCACGCAGGCTATGGCATGCGGTCCGTACGCACCCGCGACCGACTCGAACAGCAGGTCCGCTGAGGGCCGCACGAAGTGGACCAGCTCGCTGTCGGTGAGGGTGAGCAGACCGCCGGGGCCGACGAGCAGGTGCCGGTCGGGCGGGGCGATGTAGACCGTGCCGGGCTGGGTCCGCTCGTGGTCCTCGGCGAGCTTGACGTCCAGCCCCGTACGGCGGTCCAGGACCTCCGCGATCACGGTGCGGTGGCGGGGATCCAGGTGCTGCACGACCAGGATCGGCACCGGAAGCCCGGCGTCGAAGGCGCCGAGCAGGGTGACCAGGCCGTTGATACCGCCGGCCGAGGAGGCTACGGCGACGACCTCGAAACCGTCGGTCGGGGGCTCGGATAGCTGCACTCGGTCAGCGTAGGTCTCCTTGGCGGGGTGAGGCAGGTTCTGGGGCGTGATCACGTCTCGGGGGCGGCCGCGACCACGCCTGCTGCGATCGCCGCGCCCAGGGCTGCGTGGTCCGCGGCGGTCTGGTCGGCGTAGGCGAGGGCGAAGTCGGCGACGGCCTGCTCGAAGGTGTCGGCGCCCCCGAGATACGCGGCGATGGCGATGCGGTCGCCGGAGCGGGCGTGGGCGCGGGCCAGGGCGGTGCCGCAGATGCGGGCGTATCCGAGCAGATCGGCCGGGCTCATGCCGACCACGTCGGCGGAGCCCTTCATGTCGCGCAGCTGCCGCCAGTAGAAGGCGCGGCCCTGCGGCCCGCTCATCCACCCCAGGAAGATGTCACTCGCCGCCTGCAGCAGCCGCTGACCTGCGACGACGCGATGCCCGGGATGGACGTACGGCCCGTGCGGCAGATGTTCCTCCCATACGGACTTCCGGGCCTCCTTGATCTGCAGGAACAGGGGGTCGCTCTGGTCCCGTCCCGTGAGGAGTACGACGAAGCAGCGCAGGCCGACGCTGCCGACGCCGACGACCTTGCGAGCGGCGTCCACGAAGCGGTAGCGGTCCAGGAGCAGGCGGCGCTCCTCGGAGAGGGTGGAGCGGTAGTCGCTGAAGATCTTGCGCAGGGAGGCCATGTCGGAGGCGCCGGCGGGTTCGAGGAGCGGTGGGTCGTGGATGATCCGACGGCGCCCGTCGACCACCTCGGTGAGCTTGCCGAGAGCCTGCAGGCTGGTGCGGCGGCGGGCCCGGGTGAGGCTGGAGGCGACCTGTCTGCGGCGGCCGGCGTCGCGGACGAGGGGCAGCAGGCTGTCGGCGTCGATGCGCTCGTACCAGACGGCGAGCTCGCCCAGCCCGGCCAGCCGTCGCATGGCGGTCCGATAGGCGGCCACCGCTGCCAGCGCCGCGCGCCGCACCTTGGCCTCGGCGTGCCCGTTCGCCCGCCCTGCCACGGCGACGGATGCGGCCAGCCGCTCGACGTCCCACTCGAAGGGTCCGGGAAACGTCTCGTCGAAGTCGTTCAGATCGAAGAGAAGTGCCCGCTCCGGGGAGGCGTACAGACCGAAGTTCAGCAGATGGGCGTCGCCGCACAGCTGCACGGTCAGCCCGGTGTGCGGGCGGGAGGCGAGGTCGGCGGCCATCACGGCGGCCGAACCGCGCAGAAACGCGAACGGCGACGCGGCCATCCGCCCGTACCGGATCGGCAGCAGCTCGGGCAGCCGGTCACGTCCCTGTCGCTCCAGTACGGCAACGGGGTCGGCCCGGTCGACGGGCGGCACCCACCCGGCATGCGCGGAACGCGCCACCCGCCGGCGGGCGGCCTTTCCCCGTTCGGCACGAGCGACGGACGTACTCACGCCACCCACCGCGATACACCGCGCCTGCCCATCACGCCTCCGGTGCGGTTGCCTGAAATCGCCTCCTGATCGCAGTGAAGGCGGGGGCGGGGGCGCGCGCATGCCGGGGGCGGCGATCGGGTGACGGGGGTTTGCAGGGTCGGAAGCACCGCGCGCGCTACAGGCTTTCTCGCCCCCGCCGCCCCTACCCGTCCCGTACCTGGGGGCTACGTCGGTTGTCAGTGGTGTGTTGCAGGATGAGGGCACGGACGGTGTGGCGGGGAGGCCGGGATGGGTGGCGGTGGGCGGTACGTCGGGGTGGCGGAGCGGCGGGCGCGGCTTGCGTTGCGGCAGCGGCTGGCTCCGGTGGCGCGGGCGGGCAGCCCGGAGGAGGTCGCCGGCACGCTGGTGGCGCTGCACGGGTCGGACCCGGCGACGGTGCATCTGGCTGTGGGTGCGAGGCTCGCGGACGCTGCGGGGACCGTGGCGGAGACCGAGCGGGCGCTGTACACGGACCGGTCACTGGTGCGGATGCACGGCATGCGGCACACGGTGTTCGTGTTCCCGACCGACCTCACCGCCGTCGTGCATGCCTCGACCGGACTCACGGTCGCCGGGCGGGAGCGGGCCTCGTTGCTCAAGGACATGGCAAAGGCCGGGGCGCCGGACGCGGCCTGGCTGAAGGACGTCGAGGAGTCGGCCTTGGCGGCCCTGGCGCGGCGCGGACAGGCGAGCGCGGCCGAACTCGCCGAGGACGAGCCGCGGTTGAGAGAGCAGTTCGTGTATGCGGCCGGCAAGAGCTACGAGGGCGTGCACACCGTTTCGACCCGGCTGCTGAGGGTGCTGGGCGTGGAGGGCAAGGTCGTACGGGGGCGGCCGCTCGGCTCGTGGACGTCCAGCCAGTTCCGCTGGGCCGTGGCCCCGCCGCACCCCGAACTCGACGTGGCCGAGGCGCAGTCGGTGCTGCTCGGCCGCTGGCTCGCGGCATGCGGGCCCGCCACGGAGGCCGATCTGAAGTGGTGGACGGGCTGGAAGGTCACGGACGTCCGGCGTGCGCTGGCGGCGATCGGCGCGCAGGAGGTGTCCCTGGACGAAGGCGTGGGGTACGTCGTCGACGGTGACGTCGAGCCGGTGGCGGGCCCGGACCGGCCGTGGGCGGCGCTGCTGCCCGCGCTGGATCCGACGGCGATGGGGTGGCGCGAGCGGGACTGGTATCTGGCGCCTGAGCTGCGGCCGTCGTTGTTCGACTACAGCGGCAATGTGGGGCCGACGGTGTGGTGGAACGGCCGGGTGGTGGGCGGATGGGCTCAGCGTCCCGACGGTGAGATCGTCTGGCGGCTGCTCGACACGGACGGGGTGGGGCGCGAGGCCGAGGAGGCGATCGCGGTAGAGGCGGAGCGGTTGCAGGGGTGGTTGGGGACCACGAAGGTGACGCCCCGGTTCCGGACGCCGGTGGAGAAGGAGTTGGCGGCACGCCCCGGCCCGTCCGGCGCCTGAGGCCGAGGAACTGCCGCGACACGTTCTCGATGCCGGTCCGCAATTCCAGCCCGTCGTGGGGGTCCCCCCGCTCGAGCGAAGCCGAGAGTGGGGGAGTCTGAGGACGAGGCCCCTTCAGGGCCGAAGCGGGGGTCTGGGGGCGGCAGCCCCCAGCAGACGGCAACACAGGTGCCGGGCACCCCGCAAGCACGGGCACCCGGCACCACGCTCAACGCGAGTACCGCATCAGCGCCCGCACCATGTGGCACGTCGTGTCCGACGGCGGGTGGACGCCGATCAGTTCGGCCGTGCTCCGAATCGTCTCGTTGCGGGCCTGGTTCGGTACGTACACCCCCCTGTCGAGCAGGGCGATGGCGAGCCGCATCGCCTTGAGGCGGCGGTTGTGCGTGACGTACCACTCGCGCGGACGGCCCGGCGGCAGCGGGCGCTTCTCCACTGGGGCGTAGGGCAGGTCGAGCAGGACGGGGTGCTTGGCGGTGGACTGGGTCGGCTTCGGCTTCAGTGCGGCAGCGGGCACAGGCATCCTCCTGTCGCGGTGAGGGCGTGCAATGAACGGGGGTTTCGGCACCCCCCAACACCCTCGAACGCTTCTTCTAGTGTACCGCCCGGCACTGACAAAAGGCCCTGGCCACAGCGGCTTTGAGGGCACCTCAGAGGTACCTTTGACCCCATGGAGATCTGGATCAACCCGGCCTGTTCCAAGTGCCGCAGCGCCATCAGCCTGCTCGACGCCGAGGGCGCCGACTACACCGTCCGCCGCTACCTGGAGGACGTACCGAGCGAGGACGAGATCAGGGACGTACTCGACCGTCTCGGCCTCGAACCGTGGGACATCACCCGCACCCAGGAGGCCGAGGCCAAGGAGCTCGGACTGAAGGAGTGGCCGCGGGACGACTCGTCGCGCGCACGGTGGATCAATGCGCTCGCCGAGCACCCCAAGCTGATCCAGCGCCCGATCATCACCGCCGACGACGGCACCGCGGTGGTCGGCCGCACCGACGAGGCCGTACGGGACGCCCTGTCGCGATAGGACCTTCAACGCCCCTGTGACGTACGTTACTTCAGTGACTCCTGTAACCACTGAGTAACTTCGTTCGGTATCTCGTACATAACGGCGTACGCTCCCCTACCTCGCAGGAGGCGCGCATGTCGCGTAGGAGAAGTCTCGGCACGAAGAAGAAGATCGCGCTGCTGGTGAGTGCGGCGGCGGTGGCGGGAGGCGGCGCCTTCGTCATGGCGAGCACCTCGAACGCCGCACAGAGCCCCCAGGCCAAGACCCTGTCGGCCGCGGACTCGAACGTCTGTCAGGGCCTCGCCACCGCCCTCGGCAACAACCAGAAGTTCATCGACGGGCAGAAGGCCAACCCCGACGCCCAGTCCGCGGCCCGGATCGCGAACCGCGAGGCGGTCATCGCACAGATCAAGGTCCAGCAGAAGGCGTCCGGTTGCACCGTTGGGGAGTCGGCTCAGGGCTCCCAGGCGACGCAGCCGGCGCAGAGCGGTGCGGGCCAGCAGGCGGCGGGCCAGCAGGCGGGCGCTGCACAGCAGTCCGCGCAGCCCTCGCAGACGGCCTCACCACCCGCGGGAAACGCGAACGGGAACGCTGGTGGTGGCGCTGCCGCCTCGGGCCGGCAGGTGTGCAACGGCTCCACCGTCACCCTCTCCGGCGAGGGCGGCGCACCTGCGGCCTCCAGCAACCAGTTCCCGGCGGGGACGACGCTGAAGGTCACCAACCTGGACAACAACAAGTCCACGACGGTGAAGGTCACGTCCGTCTCCGGCAGTTGCGCCCTGCTCAACAACGCGGCCTTCGAACAGGTCCGGGAGCCCGGCAAGTTCCTGATCCGCCATGCACTGATCGAGAAGGTGGGGTGAGGCTCAAGGACTCAGGAACCCCGTGAGGCGGCGGCCGAGTTCGGCGGGTGCGGACTGCGGCAGCGCATGGTGGGAGACGTCGGGGACCACGACCGTCTCCACGCGCGGCAGCAGCGCACCCGCCTTCTCCGCCACCTCGTACGTGTCACAGGTCCTGCTGTTCCCGGCCAGGAGCAGCAGGACCGGCATGTCCAGCCCGCGCAGCGCATCCGGCGCCGGGCGCGGACCGGTCACCGGCTTCGCGACGGAGGGGAAGCCGGCGGCCGCCCCCTGGAGGCGGAGCCAGTCGGGGTCGAGGGACACTCCCCCGGTCTCCCACTCCAGCAGGGCATGGACCCGGCGGGGCGAGGGACGCAGCACCAGCGGCAGGGCGTGCAGGAGATACGCGGGCCGGTAACCGGCGAAGCACTGGGTGGGGTCCAGGAGGAAGAGGCGGCGCACGCGGGCGCGTGCATGCAGCGCGTATTGGAGCGCGATCCAGCCGCCGTAGGAGTGCCCGCCCAGGTCAGTCTCCGCCAGACCGAGGTCGTCCAGGACCGCATCGAGCCAGACCACCAGGTCGGCGACCGTACGGGGGTGGCGGTCGCCGGCCTCGGTACCGCGGCCCGCGCAGCCCGGCAGGTCGACGGCGAACACACGGTGGGTACGGGCCAGGTCGGCGGCCTGCGCATACCAACTGGCCGAGGTCGCTCCTCCACCGCCGGGGAGCAGGACGACCGCGGGCGCACGGAGAGGGCCGCACATGTTGACGTACGTCGTCCCGAAGGGCGTGGGGACGGTCAGCGCCTCGCGCTCGGCGGGCCACTTGGCCATGACCTTGTCGTACGCGGCGAGGAAGCCGTCCATGTCGTAGGCGCTGCGAGCAGACACCGGAACCCCCTTATTATCTCGTTGAGCGAGATACTCGATGAACGAGATACTAGTCGGAGGCAGCCCGTGCCGAACCCCCAGGGCCCAGGGATGGAGGTCGTCCACCTGCTGCGTGCGGCGACCGTCGAACTCGCCCTGCACAGCGCCCGGTTCGCGTCCCGCAACGGCATGCACCCCACGGACGTACGCGCCCTGATCGCCCTCATGGACGTCTCCCGCGCGGGAGACGAGATGACCGCCGGCCGGCTCGGGGCCGCGCTCGGACTGAACTCGGCGGGGACCACCGCGCTGGTCGACCGGCTGGAGCGGGCCGGACATGTACGGCGGCTCCGTGACCCGCGGGACCGGCGCAAGGTGGTGATCGAGGTGACCGAGCGTGCGGTGGAACTCGGGTGGTCGTCCTTCGGACCGCTGATCGAGCGGACGGTGGAGCTGCTGCAGGGGTACGACGAGCGGGAGCTGGCCGCGGTCAAGGGGTTCCTCGCCGGGGTACGGGACGCGGCCGCGACCGGTGGCTGACCCTCCGGCCCCCTGTGAACCCCATCGCATACGAGCCGCCGTACGAGAGCACGGCCGCGGCCGCCGACCGCGTCGACCTGTCGACTTGCTGTGCTCCACCCGCCCTCACACTGTGAGTCGCACCACACCACCGCCAGGTAACACGGGGTTCACACTTGAGCAATGGCCGGGAAATCGCCTGTTGACAGGCTCGCGGACATCCACCGCGGCGCCCCAGTGCCGCAGCGCCGCAGCACCCGCAAGTGCGTAGACACATCCCCGAAGGAAGTGGCCCGTGACCTTCAAGGCTGAGTACATCTGGATCGACGGCACCCAGCCGACCGCCAAGCTCCGTTCCAAGACGAAGATCATCGCGGGCGAGCCCGCCGGTCTGGACGCGCTGCCGATCTGGGGCTTCGACGGGTCCTCCACGAACCAGGCCGAGGGGCACTCCTCGGACCGTGTCCTCAAGCCGGTCTTCACGTGCCCGGACCCGATCCGCGGCGGCGACGACGTCCTCGTCCTGTGCGAGGTCCTCAACATCGACTTCACGCCGCACGAGTCCAACACCCGTGCCGCGCTGACCGAGGTCGCCGAGAAGTTCGCCGCGCAGGAGCCGATCTTCGGCATCGAGCAGGAGTACACCTTCTTCCAGGACGGCTACCCGCTCGGCTTCCCCAAGGGCGGCTTCCCGGCCCCGCAGGGCGGCTACTACTGCGGTGTCGGCGCCGACGAGATCTTCGGCCGTGAGATCGTCGAGGCCCACCTGGAGAACTGCCTCGCGGCCGGCCTCGCCATCTCCGGCATCAACGCCGAGGTCATGCCCGGCCAGTGGGAGTTCCAGGTCGGTCCGGTCTCCCCGCTGGAGGTCTCCGACCACCTGTGGGTGGCCCGCTGGCTGCTCTACCGCACCGCCGAGGACTTCGGCGTCGCCGCGACGCTGGACCCGAAGCCGGTGAAGGGCGACTGGAACGGCGCGGGCGCGCACACCAACTTCTCCACCAAGGCGATGCGCGAGGGCTACGACGCGATCATCACCGCCGCCGAGTCGCTGGGCGAGGGCTCCAAGCCGCTCGACCACGTGAAGAACTACGGCGCCGGCATCGACGACCGCCTGACCGGTCTGCACGAGACCGCCCCGTGGAACGAGTACTCCTACGGCGTCTCCAACCGCGGCGCCTCGGTCCGTATCCCGTGGCAGGTCGAGAAGGACGGCAAGGGCTACATCGAGGACCGCCGTCCCAACGCCAACGTCGACCCGTACGTCGTGACGCGGCTGCTCGTCGACACCTGCTGCTCCGCGCTGGAGAAGGCCGGCCAGGTCTGATCCCCGCATTCTTGGCAGAAGGGGCGTCCACCGTTCGCGGTGGGCGCCCCTTTTGCCGTCCAAGTAGTGAGAGAAGGGTCCTCGTCGGGGCCGGTGTCTGCTTCAATGAGGTCATGGCCAGCTTCAAGAACCACACCGCGACGGGTCGCCATGACCTGGAGCCGTTCTGGCCTTCCCGTCAGCACCACGACTTCGACCGGGTGTGTTGCCGCGCGATGAACGCGCCGGCCCTCTAAAGCCGTACACCCCCGGCCTTCGGCCAGCGCGACACGACGTACGTCCCGGCGAGCCCGACCACGAATCGCGGCCGCCGTCCTCCCAGACGAACTTCTCGCGCGAAAGAGCTGACCTCTCATGGCGACCACCCGTTCTCTCTCCACCGCCACCCTCACCTCCCCCGCCCAGAGCGGCGCCCGGCACCGGCTGCGGGCCGTCGACCGGGACGAGGTCGTGGACGTGACGGACTTCCTGCCGCCGGGCGCCACCTGGCTGCCCGCTCCGCAGCACACCCTGCCCACCCTGCCGGGTCAGCCGCCGATGATCGGCTACCTGGTGCTCGTCCCGGCCGACCAGCAGCCGCCGTTCCTTCCCGTGGCGGTGCCCGACCCCACCGGTGAGGAGCGGGGCAGCGACCACCCGCTCGTCCGGATCGACTCCGTGCAGCGCACCGCCGAGGTGGACGGGCGCGAACTCGACCTCACCTACCTGGAGTTCGAGCTGCTCGCGCATCTCGTCGCGCATCCGCACCGGGTGCACACCCGCGACCAGCTGGTCACCACGGTGTGGGGGTACGGCCATGTGGGCGACGGCCGCACCGTCGACGTCCACATCGCGCGTCTGCGCCGCAAGCTGGGCGCCGAGCACCGCGGGACGATCCAGACGGTGCGACGGGTCGGGTACAAGTACACTCCGCCGACCGGCCGTTGACCGTCCACCGGCCGTTCGTCCTCTGCTGACGGCAGATTGCCGGTCCGTCCCGCGGGCCGACCGGGCAGGCTCACCGGCATGAGACTTCTGGTGCTGGGTGGGACGGAGTTCGCGGGACGGGCCGTCGTGGCGGCGGCCCTGGAGCGCGGCTGGGAGGTGACCGTCCTCAACCGGGGACGGCACCGGCTCCCGGACGGCGTACGGGCGTTGCGGGGCGACCGCACCGCCCCCGACGGTCTCGCCGCCCTCGCGGAGGGCGAGTGGGACGCCGTCGTCGACACCTGGTCGGCGGCGCCCCGGGCGGTACACAGCGCGGCACGGCTGCTGCGGGGTCGTGTCGGGCGGTATGTGTATGTGTCGAGCTGCTCGGTGTACGCATGGCCCGCACCGGCCGGGCACGACGAGAGCGCCCCGGTGGTGGAAGGTGCCGAGCCCGACGCGGGGCAGACGGACTACGCGCGGGACAAGCGGGGTGCGGAGATCGCCGCCGTCGAGGCGTTCGGGACGGAGCGCTCCGTGCTCGTGCGGGCCGGGTTGATCCTCGGTCCGTACGAGAACATCGGGCGGCTGCCGTGGTGGTTGGGGCGGATCGCGCGGGGCGGGCCGGTCCTCGCCCCGGGGCCGCGGGAGCTGCCGCTCCAGTACGTCGACGTGCGGGACATGGCGGAGTGGATCCTCGGCTCGGTGGAGCGGGAGCTGAGCGGGCCGTACAACATGGTCAGCGAGCAGGGGCATGCCACCATGGGCAGCCTGCTGGGCGCGTGCGTCGCCGTCACCGGCTCGGATGCGGAGCTGCGGTGGATCGACCCCGGGGTCATCCTCGATGCGGGGATCGCGCCGTGGACCCAGCTGCCGGTGTGGGTGCCGCCGGGCACGGAGATGCACGACTCCATGCACAGCGGGGACGTCTCGCGTGCGCTGGCTTCGGGGCTGGTCTGCCGGCCCGTGGAGGAGACCGTCGCCGATACCTGGCGTTGGCTCCAAGGGATCGGTGGCAGGGCGCCGCAACGTCCGGACCGGCCGCCGGTCGGGCTGGACCCGGAGGTGGAGGCGAAGGTGTTGGGGGAGTGATCAAAGTGCGGACCGGTGGGGGCTTGGGTGTACCTGGCACCACCCCCCACCCGGGGGGCCCGGCCCCGTGACCCCCCGCCCCCGCTCGGCCAGACTTCTGCCATGAACACCGACACACACCGTGCCCGGGCGCGGGCCCGAGAGGTACTACTGGCTGCCGTACGGGGGCTCGCACTGGCCGTGGCCGTGCTGCCCTTGTCGGTGCTGTTGTTCGTCCTGACCCTCGTCTCCGTCGCGCTCATTCCGATCGGCGTCGGTGTCGTCACCACCCCGCCGATCCTCAACGCGGTGCGGACCCTCGCGGACAAGCGGCGGGAACTCGCGGCTCAGTGGTGCGGGGTGCGGATACCGTCGGCCTACCGGCCGGTCCCCGAGCGCGCCAACCCGTGGGCGCGCACGTACGCCATGCTGCGCGACCCGGCGGTCTGGCGGGACGTGCGCTGGCTTCAGGTGGACATGACGGCGGGGTTCGTCACCGCGCTGTTGCCTGCGCTGCTCGTCTTCTACCCCCTGGAGGGCTTCGCGGTCGCCGCCGGGCTGTGGCGGCCGCTCTCCGAGTACGGCGGCTACTGGTACGGCTTCGTGCACGTCACCGACCAGGCCTCCGCGTTCGGCGCCGGTGCCCTGGCCCTCGCACTCCTCCCCCTCGCCTACCGCTACGCCCCGTCCCTGCTGACCGCCCACTTCCGGCTCACCCGGTCCGTGCTCGGCGCGAGTCAGGCCGAACTGGCCGAGCGCGTGCAGGTGTTGACCGAGACCCGGCGGGACGCCGTCGACACCTCCGCCGCCGAACTGCGCCGTATCGAGCGGGATCTGCACGACGGGGCGCAGGCGCGGCTGGTGGCCATGGGCATGGACCTGGGCACCATCGAGATGCTCCTCGACAAGGACCCGGCGAAGGCCAGGCAGCTCCTCGCGCAGACCCGGCAGTCCTCCGTGGACGCGCTGGCCGAACTGCGCGACCTGGTGCGCGGCATCCACCCGCCGGTGCTGGCCGAACGCGGACTGGGCGACGCCGTGAGGGCGTTGGCGCTGCGGCTGCCGCTGCCCACCGAGGTGAACGTCGAGCCGGCGGGCCGCGCGGACCCACCGGTCGAGTCGGCCGCGTACTTCGCGGTCAGCGAGGTGCTCACCAACGCGGTCAAGCACTCCGGCGCCGACCGCATCTGGATCGACCTGCATCACAGCGAGGAGAAGCTGCGCATCAGCGTCACCGACAACGGCAAGGGCGGCGCGGTGATCGGGGCCGGTTCGGGCCTCGCCGGAGTCGAGCGGCGTCTGGGTACATTCGACGGCGTCCTGGCCGTCAGCAGCCCCGCGGGCGGTCCCACCATGGTCACCATGGAGATCCCTTGCGCGTTGTCCTAGCCGAAGACCTCTTCCTGCTGCGCGACGGTCTGGTACGGCTGCTGGAAGCCTACGACTTCGAGATCGCCGCGGCCGTCGAGTCCGGCCCCGAGCTCGCCCAGGCGCTGGCCGAGCTGGAGCCGGACGTCGCCGTGGTCGACGTACGCCTGCCGCCCACACACACCGACGAGGGCCTGCAGTGCGCACTGCAGGCCCGCCGGGACAGACCCGGGCTTCCCGTGCTGGTGCTCTCGCAGCACGTGGAGCAGTTGTACGCGCGCGAGCTGCTCGCCGACGGCAGCGGCGGGGTCGGGTATCTGCTGAAGGACCGGGTGTTCGACGCGGACCGGTTCGTGGACGCCGTACGGCGGGTCGCGGCCGGTGGTACGGCCATGGACCCGCAGGTGATCCAGCAGCTGCTCTCGCGGCGGGCCGCCGACGACCGGCCGCTCGGGCGGCTGACGCCCCGAGAGCGGGAGGTGCTGGAACTGATGGCGCAGGGCCGCTCCAACGCGGCGATCGCCGGGCAGCTGGTGGTGACAGAACGGGCCATTGCCAAACACACCTCCAACATCTTCGCCAAACTGGACCTGGAGGTCTCGGACGACGACAACCGTCGCGTCCTGGCGGTTCTCGCCTATCTGGACCGGGACCAGTAAGCGGTTGCTGATTTTCCGTAACTTCCGCTGCTCAGGCGGCGGTTGGGTCGCAAAGGCCCGGTAAACCTCTGATTTGTTTGTGGGGCTGCTGAACACCCCTGGGACCACGCGCGTATGAGAAGGCGCCGCTTCACTCCTGTCGGGCGCCTCGATGCCCCGCCAAGCCCGCAAGGAAGTCAGAGGAGTTCCATGGGACGCAACACACGCAAACGCCGTACGCCGCTGGCCACCAAGGCCATAGCCGCATCGGCGGCCCTAGCGCTCGGTGGGGGCGGGCTGATCTGGGCGAACTTCTACGCCTCGGCGCACGAGTCCAACAACTCGGGGCTGAACCAGACCAAGGCCGCCGCCGGTCAGGTCGCCACGATCGCCTGCCCCGACGTTCAGCAGAAGCTGACGAACGTGCCGGCCAAGGCCCAGCAGGGCGTGGCCACGGAGCTGGCGAACCTCGACAAGCAGGTCACCGAGGCCTACACCCGGCTCGCTTCCACCCGGCAGGCGCAGGCGGGCGACGCGAGCTTCGTGCAGAACGCGATCGTCGGCCCCCTCAAGGACAAGCGAGCCGCGACCCTCAACCGGATCCGGATCGACATCCAGCGCGTGGGCGGCCAGATCGACGCGGCCGGGCTGCAGGCCCTCGCCGCCTGCACGACGCAGACCGCCAACCAGACCACGGCCGCCGGCCAGAACAACCAGAACGGCGGCCAGCAGCAGAACGGCGGCCAGCAGCAAAATGGCGGCCAGCAGCAGGGCGGTCAGCAGAACAACGGCGGTCAGCAGCAGGGCGGTCAGCAGCAGAACAACGGAGGCCAGGCCAACGCCGGCCCGAACGCGAACGACTTCGTCGACATCACGAAGGTCGCGCCGAACGTCCCGGCCAAGGCGCAGAGGAACGCCAACGCCTCGACCGGCGTGTTCATCACCAAGTGCGGCGTGAACGCCAACCAGAACCACAACAGCGACAACGTCATCGTCGCGCCCGGCGTGTCCAACGGTGCCCACCACGTGCACGACTACGTCGGCAACCAGAAGGTCAACGCGTTCTCCAACAACAACACCTTCCTGCAGGGCGGCAGCAGCTGCCAGAACAAGAACGACCTGTCGGCGTACTACTGGCCGGTCATCCGAGAGCAGGACGGCACGCAGGAGAAGGACGCCAACGCGGACGGCGGCGGCAAGGATCTCAACGTCGGCAAGATCCTCGTGGCCCAGCAGGCGCAGATCAAGTACGTCGGCTCGCCGACCAGCAAGGTCGTCGCGATGCCGCAGTTCCTGCGCATCATCACCGGTGACGCCAAGGCCTTCGTCAACGGCCCGGCCAACGCCAACGCACACTGGAGCTGCACCGGCTTCGAGAACAAGGTGCAGCTGACGGACAAGTACCCGATCTGCCCGCAGGGCAGCAACGTGGTGCGCACGTTCGCCTTCCAGTCCTGCTGGGACGGCAAGAACATCGACAGCGCCAACCACCGCACGCACGTCGCGTTCGCCGACGCCAACGGCAACTGCGGCAACGGCTTCAAGGCCATTCCGCAGCTGACGATGCGCCTGGTGTACAAGGTCACCCCGCCGGTCATCCAGAACGGCCAGGTGAAGAACGCCTACGCGGTCGACGGCTTCCCGGAGGAGCTGCACAAGCCGATCACCGATCACGACGACTTCATCAGCGTCACGACCGGTGGCCTGGCGAACAAGATCGCCAACTGCATCAACACCGGGCAGCGTTGCCAGTGACGAGGCCCTAGGAAAGCGGGCGGTGGGAATCTCCCACCGCCCGCTT
>NZ_JBFBBE010000155.1:0-18367 GCF_040682555.1 Streptomyces sp. NPDC051172 | reverse complement strand
CTTCACGCCGTTCCCCGCCGTCGCCGCGGCCATCAGCCGGGCCGGCGGGTTCGGAGTGCTCGGCGCGGTCCGCTACACCGCCCCCGACGAGCTCACCGACGAGCTGGCCATCCGTGAACTGACCGCTCACCGCGACCGCGGAGATCGGACAGCGCACCGCCCCCGGTTCCACCGCGGGCGGCCTGCTGGACACCGAGGCCCTCCTCGACTTCCGCTGGCAGGTCTCCCTCGGCGGCGAGCCGCTCACCGAGGCCGAGATGGATGCCCTCGCGGAGTCACGCCGTCCCCTCGTCCGGCTTCGCGACCAGTGGGTGGTCGCCGACCCGAAGCTGGTGGCCCGCGCCAAGCGCCGCCGGATGGAACCGCTCACCCCCATGGAGGCGTTGAGCGCCGCGCTGACCGGCGAGGCCGAGCGAAGCGAGATGGGGGTCCCCCGGCCGGAGGCTGGGGGAGGGACGGTGACCGGGTCCCTGTGCGGCGGTCGGTGCGTTCGGCGACCTGGTCGCTCGTATCCGCGACCCCGAGTCCCGCACCCTCGTGCCTCAGCCCGCCGCCCTCAAGGCCACGTTGCGCGAGTACCAGAAGCGGGGCCTGGCCTGGCTGTCCGAGATGTGCGCACTCGGCCTCGGCGGCTGTCTCGCCGACGACATGGGCCTGGGCAAGACCATCACCTTGCTCGCTCTGCACCTGCACCGCCAGAGCGACCCGACCACCGCGGGCCCCACCCTTGTCGTCTGCCCGGCCTCCCTGCTCGGCAACCGGCAGCGCGAGGCCGCCAGATTCGCACCGTCCATCCCCGTCCGCCGTTACCACGGCGGCGACCGCCACCTGGGGGACCTGGCCGACGACGAGATCGTCCTGGTCACCTACGGGGTGCTGCGCCGCGACCGCGAAGTGCTCGCCGAGACGGCCTGGTCACTGGTGGCCGCCGACGAGGCCCAGCACGTCAAGAACCCCTACGCCGTCACCGCCCGTGAACTGCGTGCCCTGCCCGCCCGCGTCGCTCTCACCGGCACCCCCGTGGAGAACAACCTCTCCGAGCTGTGGGCCCTGCTCGACTGGACCACCCCCGGGCTCCTCGGCACACTCACCGCCTTCCGTGACCGGTATGCCCGCGCCATCGAGGCGGGCGAGGATCCCGAGGCGGCCGAGCGCCTGTCCCGTCTCGTACGTCCCTTCCTGTTGCGCCGCAAGAAGTCCGACCCCGGCATCGCGCCCGAACTGCCGCCCAAGACCGAGACCTATCACGTCGTCCCGCTGACGGCCGAGCAGACCAGCCTGTACGAGGCGGTGGTGCGCGAGACCATGGCCGAGATCGAGAAATCCGAGGGCATCGCCCGACGCGGTCTGGTACTCAAGCTGCTCACCGCGCTGAAGCAGATCTGCAACCACCCCGCCCAGTATTTGAAAGAGCACAGCCTGAAAGAGCACCGCCTGCGCCGGTCCACTCCCCTGCGGGGCCGCTCCGGCAAGCTCGACCTGCTCGACGAACTTCTCGGCACCATCACCGCCGAGGGCGAATCCGCGCTGGTCTTCACGCAGTACAAACAGATGGCGGCGCTGCTGGAGAAGCATCTCGCCGAGCGCGGCGTCCCCGCTCTCTTCCTGCACGGTGGCACCCCCGTTACGCGGCGCGAGGAGATGGTGGACCGTTTCCAGCGCGGTGAAGTGCCGGTGTTCCTGCTGTCATTGAAAGCGGTCGGCACCGGACTCAACCTCACCCGCGCCACTCACGTCGTGCACTACGACCGCTGGTGGAACCCGGCCGTCGAGGACCAGGCCACCGACCGCGCCTACCGCATCGGCCAGGACAAACCCGTGCAAGTGCACAAGCTCCTCGCGGAGGGAACCGTGGAGGACAAGGTGGCGAAGCTGCTCGAAGCCAAGCGCGCCCTCGCCGACGCCGTCGTCGGCTCCGGCGAGGCAGCCCTGACCGAACTGTCCGACGCCGAACTCGCCGAACTCGTCGCCCTGGGAAGGCAGTCATGAGCCCCGCTGTTCCCGGCCCGCGCCGTGCGCCCGCCCTCGGCAGGCGAGCCTTCGCCGCGACCTGGTGGGGCCAGGCGTGGGTGGCCGCTCTGGAGGACTCCACCCTGGACGCCGGACGGCTCTCGCGCGGACGCACCTACGCCCGCCAAGGCATGGTCGGCCCGGTCACCGTCACTCCGGGCCAGGTCAAAGCCGCTGTCCAGGGCAGCCGCCCGCGCCCGTACCGCTCCTCGGTCCACCTGCCCGTCCTCACCGGCCCTCAGTGGGACACCCTGCTCGACACGATCGCGGCCCGCGCCGGGCATCTCGCGGCACTGCTCGACGGCGAGATGCCCGCCGAACTCGTGGACGACGCCCGGCACGCGGGCGTCCCACTGCTCCCCCTGCCCACCGAGCTCGATCCGGAGTGCTCCTGCCCCGACTGGGGACATCCCTGCAAGCACGCCGCCGCGCTCTGCTACGCCATCGCCGCCACCATCGACACCGACCCGTTCGTGATCTTCGAGCTGCGCGGCCGCGGCCGCGAGGAGGTCCTCGCCCGGCTGCGCGCACTCCGTACGACAGCACAGGAGACCGCCGCCCCACCCGCACCGCCCGGCATCCCGGCCGCCGCCGCGTACGCCCACTGGGCCGAAGAGTCCCCCGAACTGCCCGGACTCCCGGAACCCGCCGCCCACACCACAGCACTGCCCGTCGCCCCGCCACCCGGAACCGGCCTGGCCGCCGCGGACCTGGAACGCCTCATGGCCGACGCCGCCGCGCGCGCCGCCCGGCTCCTCGCGGGCGACACCACCGACCTGCACCTGACCCAGCACCAGGACGCCGTACGCATCGCCGCGAGCGGCCCCGGACCCGAGTGGTTCCACCACCTGATCCGGAACACCGGCTCCAACCCCACTGCCTTCGCACGCCTCACCCGCGCCTGACGCCACGGCGGCCCCACGGGCATCACCGTCGCGGAACAGCCCCACACCCCCGACCCGACGGTGATGAAGGCCGCCCGCACCGCCCTGGACGCGGCCCTCGCCGAGATGACCGGCTCGCCCACACACCTCAGAGCCTGGCGCAACCGCCTCACCCTCACCCACCACGGCATCCAGTTGCGTCTGGGCCCCGAAACCCGCTGGTACCCCTACCTCCAGGACGACGACGGCGAATGGTGGCCCGCGGCACCACCCGACAGTGACCCGGTCACCGCGCTCACCGCGGTCTGGTCGCGGAACGGGGAGCAAGGAGGCGGTTCCCGCTGACCGCGCCAGCCGGGCACGATGTCGAAGGGCCCCACCGTTCGCGGTGAGGCCCTTCGACGTTGTCCGTCTCACTTTCCGTCTGAGTTGGTCTTCTGAGGCTCCCAGCCCGTGATCGCGTCGACCACGACGTCCGGGACGCCGAGGATCAGGCGGACGGTCGCGGCGGTGTGGCGAGCGTCAGGCCGCCGGGCCTGGGCGGCATGCGGTCAAGGCGAAAAAAACTGTGGCTTTCGCGGCAACCTTTTCGATCTCTCGGACCACTCAGTGCTGTCCGGCCAAGTGGCCCGGTCAGATGCGACGGCTGAAAGAGAGCACAGGCGTGTCCCTGGAACGAGAGCACAGACATGTCCCCGGCCCACCCACGTCATCGGCGGCGTCCCCCGTCGGCGGCCGCCGGGCCGACGGCGGAGCCCGCGGTGGCCGCCCGAAGCACCGTGGCCGTCGGTTGCTCGCGCGTCGGGGTCTGTGGGCGGGTCTCTCCATGGTGGTCGTGGCCGGCTCGGCCGTCGTGGTCAGTCAGGCTTCAGCGGAGCAGAAGACCCTGGATCTGAAGAAGTGGTACGTGCTGGTCAACCGCAACAGCGGCAAGGTGCTGGACGACCGCGGCGCCGCCAAGAACGACGGCGCGGCGGTGGTGCAGTGGAGCCGTCACGGCGGCCCCAACCAGCAGTGGCGGTTCATCGACGCGGGTGACGGCTACTACCGGCTGCAGAACCGGAACTCCGGCAAGGTGCTGGACGACCTCGGCTGGTCGAAGACCGCCGGCTCCGCCCTCGTGCAGTGGAAAGACCTGAACGGCAGCAACCAGCAGTTCAAACTGGCCAAGTCGCAGGACGGCTACGTGCATTTGGTCAATCGCTTCAGTGGCATGGCCGTCGATGTCCACGGCGCCGCCAAAGCCAACGGGAGCGGTGTCGTCCAGAACCGCGACCGGGGCAGCGCCGATCAGCAGTGGCAACTCGTCCCGGCCGGGAGCGTCGGCGGCTCCGGTACACCCACCGCGCCGAGCAGCAGCGTTCCCACCAGCCCGGCTCCGAGCAGCTCGCACCCGTCGTCGACGCCGTCTCCCGTGGCCGGTGGCGGCAGCTCGACGACACGGTTCATGGGCAGCAGCACGGTGCTCGTCGGCGGCTCGGTGTCCGACGCCTCGGCGGCCGCCGCGCCGTTCGACATGCGGTACGCCTATGTGCACAGCCAGCCCGCGCCCTCGTCGGACTACTACACGGCAGCGCGCTGCCACGACGATTGGTCGGGCTGGTGGGGCTGCTGGACCGGCAGCACCACGGCTCCCGGCACGTACGTGACCTATCGGGACACCGTGGCGGCCCAGGCGACGTACAAGGGCAGCCCGCGCCCGCAGAAGATGCTCTGGACCTGGTACTCGCTGCGCGACCTCGGGGATGCGGCAGGCGAGGGCGACGGCCCGGGCGAGGTCAAGGCCATCAACAGGACCGACCTGCTCACCCGGTACCTGAACGACTACCGCTTCTTCCTCCAGAAGATCGGCACGTCGCACGACGCGATCGACCTCGAGCCCGACTTCTGGGGCTACGTCCGGTCGCTCGGCAATCCGCACCAGGTCGCCGCGCAGGTCACGGCCTCGAATCCGACGGACTGCGGATCGCAGGAGAACAGCGCCACCGGCCTGGCCCAGTGCCTGATCTCGATGGCGCACAAGTACGCGCCGAACACCGCCGCGGGGCTGCACCTTTCCTGCTTCGACTGGCAGACCAACACACAGGCATGCGTCAAGGACTACGCGAACCTCGGGGCGAAGAACGCCGACTTCCTGGTCACCGATGTGTCGGACCGCGACGCAGGCTGGTACGCACAGCCGGCCCACGGCGGCAGTGACCACTTCTGGAACGACCAGAAGGCCGCCGCCGCGCTGCAGTTCTACAAGACGATGGCCGAGTCCGTGGGCAAGCCGGTGGTCCTGTGGCAGATCCCCGTGGGCAACATGGCACAGAACAACACCCTCAACCATTACAAGGACGACAAGGTGGACTGGTTCTTCGCGCACATGGACCAGGTCGCGAACGCCCATGTGGCCGGGCTGCTCTTCGGTCCGGGACAGCAGGAACAGACAACCGCCGAGACCGACGGCGGAAACCTGATCAACAAGACGATCGCGTACCACAACTCGGGCGGTACATCACTCAAGTAGGTGAAGCCGACGAAATGCGCCCCCATCTCTCGATGGGGGCGCATTTCGTCATCCACGTCGGACTGAGGACTTCTCCGGTCTCTGCCGGACAAGCCCCGCCGGACCTCCGTCTGGTCCCCGAACGACTGGAACCCCAGCCGATGCACGGCTGGGGTTCCTCGACGAAGCGGTGAGCAGCGGTCAGCGCTGCAGGGTGAGGACACCCGGCCGCCACGGCAGCCGGTCGTAGGGGCCGCTCGCGGTGGGGGACTTGCCCTGGTAGAGGAGCTGCAGGTGGCAGGGGTCGATGGTCATGGTCTGGTCGGGGTTGTTGCGGACCAGGTCGCCGTGGCTGATGTCGTTGGTCCAGCCGGCTCCGCTGTTGGCCTTGCCCGCGAAGGGGTTGGACTCGGTGGCGGCCTGCGGGGTCCATGAACCGTTCAGGCTGGAGGCCGTGAACGAGCGGAAGTAGCGCTGTTCGTTCGCGCCCCGGGCCTCGACGATCATGAGGTACTGGTTCTGGCCCTGGACCTTGTAGACCTGCGGCGCCTCGAAGAGGTTCTTCACCGTGTCGCTCATGACCGTCGTGTACGAGGAGCCGAAGCTGCCGGGGAAGTCCCCGATCGGCATGCTCGCCCGGTAGATCTTGCCGTTGTCACCGGCGAAGAACAGGTACATGTTCTGGCCGTCGGCGATCAGGGTCTGGTCGATCGGAGCGGCGCCCGGGAGGCTGCCGGTGAACAGTGGCTTCGGCGCGGACCAGCCGTTGGGGTCGGTGGGGTCGCTGGAGGTGCGGTAGACGAAGGGCGCCGCGCCCCACTGTGACGCCAGCACCCAGATGTTCTTGGGCGCGAAGTAGAACAGCGTGGGCGCCACCGCGGACTGACTCATCCCGGTCTGGCCGGCCGACGCCATGTCCGACCAGTTCGTGAAGGGCTTGAACATCATCGAGCCGTACGACGATCCCGACACGTTCGACGCATAGACCAGGTGCTTGCCGTTGTACGTCACGGTGGTGAAGTCCTTCACCGCGTCCCACCCGTTCGCCGGCTGCGCCAGCGGACCCGTCGACGTCCACCGGTATGTCGGCGGAAGAGCACACGTGTTGCTCTTCGGCGCCGCGGTCGGCTTGACGTTCCAGTGCTGGTTGGCGCCGCCGCCGTTGGTGTCCCAGATCTGGACGGGAGTGCCGTTGGCGGTCCGACCGCCGGGGATCTCCAGGGCCCGGCCGCTGGCGACGTTGGTCAGCGTGTAGGAGCCGTCGCTGTTGCGGCCGGCCCGCCAGTGCTGGTTGGCGCCACCGTTGGAGTCCCAGACCGTCAGGCTCGTCCCGTTGGCCGTCCGGTTGCCCGGCTCGTCCAGTACCCGGCCGCTGGCGACATTGGTCAGCGTGTAGGAGCCGTCGCTGTTGCGGCCTGCCCGCCACTGCTGGTTGGAGGCACCACTGGCGTCCCACACCTGGAGCGGGGTGCCGTTGCCGTTCTGTCCCGCGGGCTCGTCGAGAACGCGTCCGGCGGCCGCGTTGGAGAGCGTGTAGACGGTGCCGGAGGTGAGCCCCCCGTCCGCCGTGCCCCCGCCGCTGCTGCCACCCAGGGCGGTGAGCACCGCGCTGTAGGCGGGCTTCTTGTTGCCGCCCGCGTCGAACAGCAGCGGGTTCTCACCGGTGCGCCAGGAGTCGCTGTCGCGGATGCCCCACACCGTGATGCCCGTGCAGCGGGCGACGTTCATGCACGCCCGGACGGTGTCGGCGTATGCCGTCGGCGCGGCCTGGGCGATGTCGAGTTCGGTGATCTGGACGTCCACGCCGAGCGCGGCGAACTTGGACAGGGTGGTCTGGAAGCTCGCGGGCGGGCCGCCGGTGCCGAAGTGGCTCTGGAAGCCGACGCAGTCGATGGGCACCCCGCGGGACTTGAAGTCGCGCACCATGGAGTAGACGCCCTGGGTCTTGGCGTCGGTCCAGTTCTCGATGTTGTAGTCGTTGTAGCAGAGCTTGGCCGAGGGGTCGGCTTTCCGGGCGGTGCGGAAGGCCTCCTCGATGAAACCGTTGCCGAGCACGTCCTGGAAGACCGAGGAGCGGTGCCGGCCGCTGCCGTCGTCGGCGAAGGCTTCGTTGACCACGTCCCAGGCGTAGATCCTGCCCTTGAAGTGGCTCATCTCGGTGGTGATGTGGTTGTCCATCACACCGCGCAGGGTGTTCGCGTCGGTGATGGACTTCACCCAGCCGGGCAGCTGTGAGTGCCACACCAGGGTGTGGCCGCGCATCCGCTGCCCGTGTGCGGAGGCGTGGGCGACGATCGAGTCGGCCGGCCCGAAGTTGAAGTTGCCGCGGGAGGGTTCGGTGGTGTCCCACTTCATCTCGTTCTCCGGGGTGATCATGTTGAACTCCCGGTCGAGAATGGTGGAGTACGTCGAGTCTCCGAGCCTGCCCGAGGACACCGCCGTACCGAAGTAGCGGCCGTGGTCGGCCGCTGCAGTGGCGGCCGTGGTCGGCGTGCGCGTGTTCGGCGTGCGGGCTGCCATGGCGACCAGCGGCACAGCGGCACCCGCGGCGGCGAGGACCACGGCGGCGGCGAGCACACGGCGGGTAGCCGGAAGGCGGCGATGAGAGCGGTTCTGATCTGGCAACGGCATGTCCTTCTGGCGCAGCGGGCCTTGATCCGGCCCTGGTTACCTGCCAGTTGCCGCCATGGGCACAAAGGTTGCCGCGACCAGGGGAAGGAACCGCTCGACCATCCGCACGGCATCGGTCACCGGGCCGGGACGAACCCTCCCCGGACCGACGCGGGGCCGCCCGAACCCTGCGCGTCGACGCGGTAGGCGTCGCCCGCGGCACTGCGCGCGCCGCCGTTGTTGAACTGGGCGGCCACCTCATGGCTCCCGGCCGGCACGGTCAGGCCCGGTTTGAGGACCCAGCGGTAGACCAGCATGCCGTCGGCCTCCCGGGTGGTGATGGTGAAGTCATCGCTCGGCAGGGTCTGCCAGGTACCGGTCTCCTTCACCCCGCCGGTCTGCACGATCCGCATCTCGATCGTGAGCGCGGTGAGCGGCCGGGTCGTCTTGAGGAGGAGGTTGCTCTGCGTCCAGTAGACGGTGCTTTTCGGGTCCACCGAGCCGGCCGACCACAGCGGACCGCTCTGGCTCTCACCGGCGGCCGGTGACGGACTGTCGGCCGGCGGAGTCGGGCGCGAGCCGCCCGGGGTGGTGACCGGGGCCGGCGCGACAGGGGTGGGGCGGGCCGATGTCGGCTGCCGGGAGGTGGCGTCCGGGGACGGGGTGGCCGGTGTGGTCACGGTGGCCGTGGGCGACGAGTGCGTGACGATGGCGGCGACGGCGAGGCCGCCGGTCGCCAGGATGCCGGCGGCGGCAAACCCGGCGAGCGCAACCCTGGTCCCGGACCTCGCGAACGGCCGCGCGCGGTGACGGACGGCGGGGCCGGACATGCCTCGTTGCACCCGGGCCAGCATCCTCGCGCGGTCGGGCCGATGGGCCTCGGCGGCCTCACGCAGCCGACGGGCGATCTCCTCGTTCACCGGTTCCTCCTCCCTTCCACCAGGTCCCCGACAGCTCGTACGCCAAGTGTCCTTTGCAGCTCGGCCATTCCCTTAGAGGTCTGGCTCTTCACCGTGCCGACCGATATGCCCAGCGCCAGCGCCGTGTCCTTCTCGGACAGGTCGAAGGCGTGCCGCAGCACCACGCAGGCGCGTTTGCGGAACGGCAACCGGTCGAGCGCCGCGCGGACGTCCAGTACGGCCGCCGTGTCCGGCCCGTCCACCTTCTCGGGGCTGCGGGACCAGAACAGCGCGATCCGGCGTCGCTCGCGCACCGCGCTGCGGATCCGTCCCCGCGCCAGGTTGGCCACCACACCGCGGGCGTAGGCCAGCGGGTGGTCGGCCTGCCGCAACCGGTCCCAGCGCTGCCACAGGGCGACCAGGGCATCCGCTGCGAGGTCGTCCGCCGCGTCGGCCTCACCGGTCAGGAGGTGGGCCAGACGGGCGAGTTCGGCATAGTGGCGTTCGAAGAATTCGTGGAACTCCGCGGACGCGTCATCGAGGACCATCCCCCGGTCGCCCTCTCCTGGCAATCATGTGCATGTTAGTTGCGCGTTTAACAACGGGGGCGCAGCCTAACAGTGCCCGGCCAGCGCTGGTCAATGCCGGGCGAACTGGACGCAGTCGGCTGCGCGGACGCGTACGGGGGCCCACACCGCGATCACCAGGGCTCGGATGCCGCACGGCACGGAAGAGATCTGAAGTACGTCGGATACGGCGGCAACCTTTCCGTCCCGAGCGGCCACTCAGGGGTGCACCAACCACGGCGGGCGCAGTCAGCTGCGCCGCGCCGCCCGTGTCCACGCACTCCGATCGGGAGCCCCGACGTGTCACCTGACGACCCGACGACCACCGAGCAGCCGATGCCTCGGAGCCGTACGCACCGCCGTAGCCGAACGCGCCGCAACATCGTGGCGGGGACGGTGGCGGCCCTGCTGGCCGGGGCCGGCGCGGGCGTCCTGGCGCTCAGCGCGAACGCCGCGCCGGCCGTCGGCATCTCGGTGGATGCCGGTACCTCGCTGGGCACGGTGCCCAGCACCGGGGTCGGCCTCAACACGGCCGTCTACGACTCGTACATGACCGACACCACGGCGTCATCGCTGATGAAGGCCGCCGGAATCCAGCAGCTGCGCTACCCCGGTGGCTCCTACGCGGACGCCTACCACTGGAAGACCCACACCCTCGACGGCGGCGGCTGGGTCGCGCCCGGCACCGACTTCGACCACTTCATGGCCACCGCGAAGAGGGTCGGCGCCCAGCCGATCATCACCGCCAACTACGGCTCCGGCACGCCCCAGGAGGCCGCCGACTGGGTCAAGTACGCCAATGTCGCCAAGGGTTACGGCGTGAAGTACTGGGAGATCGGCAACGAGGTCTCCGGCAACGGGTACTACGGCAGCAAATGGGAGGTCGACCACCACGCCGACAAAAGCCCCAGGGAGTACGCGAAGAACCTCCTCGCCTACGCGAAGGCGATGAAGGCCGTGGACCCGAAGGTGAAGATCGGGGCGGTGCTCAACACTCCGGGGTCCTGGCCGGACGGAGCGAAGGCCGCAGGTGACACCGCCGACTGGAACCACACCGTGCTCGCCATCGCCGGCAAGTCGATCGACTTCGTGATCATCCACTCGTACCCGAGCGCTTCCAGCACGGCGGACCTGCTGAACTCCCCCGCCCAGGTCGCGGGTGTCACCTCCGCGGTGCGCTCGCTGCTCACCACCTACGCGGGTGCGCACGCCGCCTCGGTCGAGATCGCGGTCACCGAGACCGACAGCACCCAGTCGCCGGCCCTCACCAGCCAGGCCGCGGCCCTGTTCGCGTCGGACACGTACATGAACTGGTTCGAACACGGCGCCGTCAACGTCGACTGGTGGGACCTGCACAACGGCATGGGCAAGGCACCCACCACGGTGGGCGGCGAGACCGACTACCTGGACCAGGGCCTGCTCTCCAACGGAACCTGCGTCGGCGGGCACTGCGAACCGGCGCGTGAGACGCCCTTCCCCACCTACTGGGGCATCCGCTCGCTGACCGCGCTGGCCAAGCCCGGCGACACCATGGTCAAGGCGTCCTCCGCCAAGCAGTCGGTCGCCGTGCACGCGGTGCGCAGCAGGGACGGCGGCCTGAACGTCATGCTGATCAACAAGGACCCGCAGAACACGGCGCAGGTGTCGCTCTCCTACAAGGGATACACACCGGCCGCGGGGACGGTCAGGACCGTTTCGTACACCAAGGGCGGCACCGCCCTGACCACGGCGGCGCGGGGAACGGCGGCCGCACAGGAGCTGCCCCCGTACTCGATCACGACCCTCCAGCTGAAGCCCGCGTCGGCGGCCTCCCGCGCCCACGCCCCGTCCCCCGCCCCCACCCCGAGCGCCGCCGCCCCGGTCGCCTCCGCCTCCGGCACGATCGGCACCCGGGCGCAGGCCTCGGCAGCCGGCGTACCCGTCGGCCGGCCGGGCCGGAGCAACACGGGCGGCGACCTGGCCTCCACCGGGATGGGCACCGCCGTCACGTACAGCGCCCTCGCCGGCCTGCTGGCCGTCGCCGCCGGCTCCGCGCTGGTACTTCGCATGCGCCGCAGCAGGGGTTCGCACGCCAGGTGAGCCCCTGCCGCGCCGGCGCCGGTGTTCCACCACACGGGAACCCGCGCGCGGCGATGCCCTTCCCGCCCGGCCGTCTCCTCCTCGCCCCTGGATGAGTCGAGCCGGGGGGAAGGGCCTTCGCAGACGGATGGGAGACGTGGGACCACAGCCTCCGGCTCGCAGCTCCAAGCCCCCCCGGCCGACCGGCCGTCCGGCTGCGGTCACCCATTCATCATGCGCAGGCAACCCGGATGTCACTCAACTATCCGTATGGTCGCCATTCGGATGTCAGGACATCTTGTACCGCACCTGCGGAGGTACCACTCATGGGGCGGCCCGAGAGACCAGTGGACCCGGCGGCGGGACCCGTCCAGCGGCTCGCGCACGAGCTGCGCGAGCTGCGGAAGGCCGCTGGAAGCCCCTCGTACCGGACGATGGCGAAGGCGGCGGGCTTCTCGGCGACCGCGCTGTCGCTGGCCGCCGCCGGTGAACGGCTGCCGTCTCTCGCCGTGGTCCAGGGCTATGCACGCGCCTGCGGGGGCGATCCGGCCGGATGGGAGCTGCGCTGGAAGGCGGCCGAGGCGGAGGCGAACCAGGCCCCCGCGGAAAACAGCGAGGACGTTCCGTCGCCGTACCGCGGTCTGGCCCGGTTCGAGCCGGACGACCGGCATGTGTTCTTCGGACGCGACCGGATGGTCGACGAGGTCGGGCACCTGGTGTGCGAGCACCGGTTCGCGGTGCTGTTCGGCCCCTCGGGGAGTGGGAAGTCGTCCCTGCTGCGGGCCGGGCTGGTCCCGCGGCTCCAGGAGGAGATCCAGGCGCGCGGTTGCCCGGCCGCCCTGCGGATCCTCACCCCCGGAGCCACGCCCGCCACGACGTACGGCCGTCTGCTGGGCCCCGCCGAGGACGAGCCGGAGAGCTGGGTGGTGGTGGACCAGTTCGAGGAGGTCTTCACCCTCTGCCGCGATCCGCAGGAACGTGCCCGCTTCGTCGACCTGCTGCTCGCCGCCCGCGCCCCGGACAGCAGACTGCGCGTGCTGCTCGCCGTGCGTGCCGACTTCTACGCCCGCTGCGCCGAGCACCGCGGTCTCGCCGACGCGCTGCGCGGCGCCGGGCTGCTGCTCGGCCCGATGACGGCGGACGAACTGCGGGAGGCGGTGACCGGACCCGCGCAGGCGGCCGGATGCCGCGTGGAGCGGTCGCTGACCGCCCGCCTGGTGGACGAGGTGCAGGGCGAGCCCGGCGGGCTGCCGATGCTCTCGCACGTGCTCCTGGAGACCTGGCGCCGCCGCAGGGGCCGGATGCTCACCCTGGCCGGGTACGAGGCCGCCGGCGGAGTGCGCGGCGCGATCGCGGCGACCGCCGAGCAGGTGTACGGCGGACTGTCCCCGGCCCAGGCGGGTGCGGCCCGGCGGGTGCTGCTGCGCATGGTGGAGCCGGGTCAGGGCACCCCTGACACCCGCCGCCCGCTCACCCGGGCCGAGCTGGAGGAGTGGGCGGATGCCGATGTGCGGGTGGTGGTGGAGCGGCTGACCCGGGCCCGGCTGCTGACCGCCGACGAGGACGGCGTCCAACTCGCCCACGAGGCCCTGATCACCTGCTGGCCCCGGCTGCACGGCTGGATCGAGGAGGACCGCGAACGGCTGCGTCACCACCGGATGCTCGCGGACGCGGCCCGCACCTGGCTGGAACACGAGCGCGACCCGGGCTACCTGTACCGGGGCAACCGGCTGGCCCACACGGAGGAACTGTTCCCGGACCCCGCGGCCGACCTCGCACTGACGGTGCCGGAGCGGGACTTCCTGTCCGCCGCGCTGGACACCCGGGCGGCCGAGCACCGGGCCGCGACCCGGATCAGCCGCAGGCACCGCATCCTGACCGGGTCGCTGTCCGCCGTCCTCGCGGTGGCACTGCTGACGGCCCTCGCCGTCTGGCAGGCCTACGACGACAACCAGCGCCGGCGCACCCAGGAAGCGGCCCGCCAGGTGGCCGACGTGGCGGACGCGCTGCGCACCACCGACCCGCGCACCGCGCTGCTGCTGGGCGCGGCCGCCTGGCGCGTCGCCGAGCTGCCCGAGACCCGCCGCGCCCTGCTCGGCTCCCTCGCCCAGCAGGAGACGGACACCTTCACCGACCCCGCGCCCGGCGACACCGACTGGCTCTCCGTCCCCGGCCGTACGCTGCTGAGCGCCGCCGACCGCACCTGGCGCACCTGGGACGTGGGAACGCACCGGCGCACCGGCTCGGGCCGGCTGCCGGGCGGCATGGTTCTGGGCGCGAGTCCGGACCTGCGGGTGCTCGTGATCAACGGCCACGACGGGATACGGCTGTGGGACACGGCCACCGGGCACTGGACCGGCGGCGATGGCCCGCTGCCGACGGACACCGACGTCAGCTTCCCCCGCGACGACCGCACCTTCCTGGTCACCGAGGGCGACCGGATGCGGCTGCGCTCGGTCACCGACGGCCGCGTGCTGTTCGAGGCCCCGGCATCGGGTATCACGGTCACGGCGCTCAGCGCGGACGGACGGCGCGCCGCCGGCTGCTCCGGCGGGCAAGCCCCGCAGCTGTGGGACATCCCCGGTCGCCGTGCCCTGCCCGGCGACTGGCAGAAGGACCGCCTCTGCAACGCGGACGCGAACACGACCGTCCTCGCGCTCGGCACACAACGGCTGGCCGCCGCCACCGACAACGAGCTGCGGGTCTGGGACACCGGGACCGGCAAGCGGATCGCCGACATCGCCGACGACGGCGTGGACCACGCCTCCTTCAGCCCGGACGGCGCCTTCCTGGCGACGGCCGACCGCGAGGAGATCCGGGTGTGGCGGCCGGCGGCCCCCGACGGACCCGTCTTCCGGCACTCCCTGAACAACCAGCGCCCTCACGGCGACCTGGCCTGGGACCCGGACGGCCGCACCCTGCGCTACCTCGAGGGCAGCACCGTCCACACCCTCGACCTCGGCCCGGCGGTCACCCCGGCCTGGCGCGCCGCCCCGCTGGACGCCGTCGGCTCCAGCCCGGACGGCCGTACGTACGCCACGGCCGAGCGATCCGGCGACCGCTACCTCTTCCGGCTCCGCGCCACCGCCGACGACCGTCTGCTGAGCACCCTGCCCCCGGTGAACGTGCCCGTCGCCCGCGATCCCGACCCGGCGATCCCCGTCGACCCCCTCCCCCTGCTGGCGTTCAGCCCGGACGGCACGGCGCTCGCGTACGGTGTCTCGGCGCCCGGCCGGGAGGTCGTCTCACAGTCCTTCACGGTGTGGGACATCGCCCGTCACCGTGTCCGCTCCACCATGATCCTGCGCGGCGACCCGGTGGTGAAGACCGCTCTCGGGCCCGGTGGGCGCACCTGGTACGCCGCCCGCTCCTCTCTTCGGCCCGGCGGCGACCTGTACGGCGAGGTGTGGGACACGGCGGCTCGCCGCAGAACGGCGGTGCTGCCGGGAATGGTCGGCATCCACCTGGCCGTCCGCCCCGACGGCGGCCTGCTGGTCGGTGACGGACGCATCGCCGGGCTGCCGTCGGCCAAGGTCACCAGCCGTGACCTGGTCCAGGGTGAGCAGGTGGGCGCGATGGGGTTCTCGGCCGACGGCTCGTTGCTCGCTGTCGGCGACCAGATGGGCCGGGTCGCCCTGTGGGACAGGACGGCGAGCCGGCGTGCCGGTGTGCTGCGCAACGTCTTCCCGGAGCCACTCGGTGACCGCCCGGAGGCGGTGAACGCGCTGGCCGTCAGCCCGGACGGCAGGACGCTGGCGGTGGGCGGCGACGGCGGCAGCCTGCAGCTGTGGGACGTGGCGACCCGCCAGCCCCTCGGCACCCCGCTCACCACGCCGGGCGACGGCATCGAGTCCCTGGCCTTCTCGCCCGACGGCACGACCCTGTACGCGGCGAGCGCGCACGTCCCGCTCCAGCGGTACGCCGTCGATCCCGGACGGGCGCTCGCGCGGGTCTGTGCCCGGGCGGGCACCGATCTGACGCGGGAACAGTGGCGGACGTACGTGCCGGACGTGCCCTACCGGCGGCCGTGCGGGGTCAGTGCGGGAGCCGGGGGGTGATCTGCCGGGCCAGCGATACGAGCCGGTCGGCGTCCGTCGCCCCGGCTGTCTCCGCGAGGGTGAGCACCCAGGTCCTGGAACCCCCGCGCCACACCACGTAGGCGACGTTCTGCGGCGGCTGCAGCACCTGCACCGTCTCGCGGAAGGCGCCCTGCCCCAACCCGGTGACCTCGGTGACCTTCACGTC
Source organism: Streptomyces sp. NPDC051172 (assembly GCF_040682555.1). Taxonomy (NCBI): domain Bacteria; kingdom Bacillati; phylum Actinomycetota; class Actinomycetes; order Kitasatosporales; family Streptomycetaceae; genus Streptomyces; species Streptomyces sp. NPDC051172. The sequence goes on along the minus strand of NZ_JBFBBE010000155.1, from coordinate 2,604 downwards.
TCGCATGCCCGCGGACGCGGGATCGCGGACCAGGTTGTGCGAGGCGGAGACCTCGGCGTCGTAGGAGCGTGCGGACGGGTTGAGGGTCAGCAGGGCGCTCCCGTCTCCGGAGGCGTAGCTGCACGAGTCCAGGGCCGTGCCGTTGCCGGGTGCGACCCGGGGAGCCTGCTTCGGGGCGGTCAGCACGCGCCGGGCGGTCGCCCCGTCGAGGACGGTGCACAGGCGGGAGGCCGGCAGGGTCTTGGGCGAGGAGGTGACGGAGGGGGTGGCGGCGGGGCCGGGCGAGACGGTCGTCACGGGAGCCGCACCGGTGGGGGAAGCTCCCGCGGCGGCCGGGGACGCGCTGCCTGAGGAACAGGAGGCCAGCACAGCGCACAGGAGGGCGACGGCCGCGGCAGCGGCGGTGCGGGGGAGTCGGCGGAGACGGCGCGGGTGCATGGCCGGGGTTCCTGTTGAGGTCGGAGGTCGAACGGGAAGGGGGCCCGGCCCCGGTGCAGGTGCAGGAACACCGGGGCCGGGCCGGTCTGGGGGTGTCAGTTCCAGATGTTGTACGAGCCGTAGTCGTTGACCCGGAGGTTGGCCTGCCACGAGCCCCACTCGTAGTTCCCGTCCCACCAGTACCGCTCCGAGCCGTGTTCGCAGCCGGAGTGGTCGGTGCGGAAGGCGCCGACGAAGGTGCCCTTCGTCCAGCGGCGCTCCACCACCTGGATCGGCTGGGCGTACTGGCCCGGGCGCAGGTTCGTGGTGAAGTTGAACGTGGTGGAAGTGGACCCGCTGCGGCCGTAGGAGGGGGTGACGCTGGCGAGCACCTGGTTGAGCCACGGGACGGGGTTGCTGACTTCGACGCCGACCGACCACTGCCAGCCCGTCGTCTTCGACTGCTGCCAGGCGTAGGAGCAGCCGGGTGAGTTCGTGGGGCAGCGGAAGGTGGGGCCGCGCCACACCCAGTCCTGGAAGGTGTTGCCGGCCTGGGTCTGGGACTTGGCCCAGGTGGTGTCGCCCTTGCGGATGTCGTAGCCGTCCGGCTTCCAGCACCAGGTGTCCGCCGAGGCGGAGCCCGGCGAGGCCAGCATGATGAGCGGGGCGAGGCCCAGGCTGAGCACCGGCGCCAGCCAGCGGCGGGCCTTTCGCTTCTTGTTCACCGTGGGCTCTGCAGCGGGGGTCGTCGGAGCGTGGGGACGCACTTGAGTGGCTCCTTGCGGGGAGAGGGGCAATGGGGAGAGGGGCGGTGGTGCGAGCGGTGTACGAGGGGTCAGTGCCTGTTGACGACGATCAGGTGGTACTGGTTCTGGGTCGAGCGCCAGTCGCCCCACCAGTCGTCGTTCCTGCTCCAGCCCTCGCAGTTCCCGCCGCGGTAGGCCGTCAGCGAGGCCTTGTCGCTGTTGGAGAACCACACGCTCGTGTAGTAGCTGGTCTCGTGGGGACGGGCGCCCGTGAGGCAGCGGTTCCAGCTGTGTCCGTTGGGCTCGGTGACACTGATACGCCAGCTCGACGCGTCCACGCTCTGGTTGACGATCTCGACACAGGCGGTGAAGACGGGGGAGTTGCAGGGAGGGCCGGGAACGGGGACGGCACTGGCCTCACCGGCGGCCAGGGTCAGCGACCCTCCCGCCAGGGCGGCCACGGCCAGGGCGCCGGCGATTCTCTTACGGAGTGAACGGGACACGGCCCCGCTCCCTTCTGTCCGGTTGGGTTCAGGCACCACCGAATCTCGGGGGAGGGCGGTTGATCAGGCAGTCCGATCCGGCGGGTAATCAACCGCGAGGGGCTCGATCGCGTACGGCCCACCGACTTGATCGAGTGACTTGACCGACCAACTAAGTCGGTATAATGGGAGCATGGCTCACGTCTCGGCGGCCGAACGCCGCCCCCAACTGATCAAAGCGGCCATCGACCTCATGACCAGGGAGGGCGTGGCCGCCGGAAGCACGCGCGCCATCGCCGCCGAGCTGGGCGTCGCGCAGGCCACCGTGCACTACACGTTCGGCACGAAAGAGGACCTCTACCGCGCCGTCATGGAGCAGCTCACCGAGGACCTGGTCGCCCAGGTCGAGCGGGCGGCACCCGAGGACGCCGGTTTCGAGGCGGCGGTCGCGGCCTTCGCCGCAGCCCTGTGGCGCACCGTGGGTGAGCAGCCCACCAGCTACCAGCTGCTCACGGAGCTGTCCATGTTCGCGCTGCGCACCCCCTCGCTGAGCGAGGCCCTGCGCAGCCACTACGGCGGGATCGTGGACGTGACCGCGAAGCTGGTGAACGAGGCAGCCGAGCGCACCGGCCACCGGCTCGCCCAGCCGGCCGAGACGATCGCGCGGTTCTTCCTCGCGGGTTTCGACGGACTGACCATGCAGCACCTGTCACTGCCCGACGAGGCGGCCGAGCACACCGCGCTCCAGGCGCTGGTCTCGGCGGTCGTGGCCCTGGCGGGCGGCCGACTGGACCTCGTGACCGTGCCTGCGGGCTGAACGGGCCGACGGGCCACCAACGCGGGGATCGGAACGGCAAAGGGCCGGGTTCCGGCCGGCGGCTGCTCCGTGCTCAGATGCCGAAGCCGATGTGGGAGACGTGGCGGTAGGCGCCGTGGTCGGAGCCGAGGCTGTCCGCGAT
>NZ_JBFBBE010000154.1:0-18625 GCF_040682555.1 Streptomyces sp. NPDC051172 | reverse complement strand
AACCCGCCACCGAACGCGTCACCTACACCCTCCAGCTCCACCCACTCACACCACGACCGCAGTCATCCTGAAACGATCAAGGAAGCGACGTTGGGGAGCGCGCCGAGTGGTCCGGACTCGGTCACGACCCATTGCCCTGCGACGGCCTTCGAGGAGTCCCGGACGCAGTGGCGGTGGCCGCGAAGCTGGGATGGGTGCGGAATCATCGCGAGGAAGCGGCCGCGTTGGGGCGCGAAGCAGCGCAGTGGGTGCACCAGAACCGCAATGTCTGGGATAAATCGGAAGGGTTGATCACCGCCATGGAGCACCACCTCGGATCCCATCGGCGGCTGCGCCAGACAGTGGCGATCTGACCGAGTGCGGCCCGAACCCCTGTGGCCTGTGCTCACCGCAGATGTCGCGGTCAGCCTGCGCCGGTAGCAGTCGTGCACGCGGCTCGCCGGCTCGCCGCAGTCCGGGCAGATGCCGCCCGTCGACAGGGCCGGGGCACCAACGTCATCGTGCGCCGGGACGGCGAGTTGAAGATGCTGCATGAGCATCTCAGCTCCTGATCCTTGGCAGGTGTTCACCTCAGCCCGTTGGTCTTGTTCGCCTGGTGCGGGCGAGCCGGTAGGACTCCGTTCCGGTCTCGCCGCTCACCGCAGCGTCAGGTGATGAACGTGGACTGTGCGGCGATGCCGAGCAGAGTGCGGCCGTAGATCGCCCGGCCGAGGTCGGGTTGACGACGCCGTGCCGGGAGGCGGTGCCCAGGTCGCGCCAGATCCGGTGGAGCGGGCATGCGGGCCGGTGCTGCGCCGCGGACACGCCTGAACTGGGTGGACCGCCCGTGGGACGCGCCACGGTGGTCCCGTAAGAGGGGGGCCGGGACGCCCCAGGACAGGGGACTGCCCAGCGATCAGTGGCCGCAACTACCGTCGGAGCGCGCGAGTGGCCGCTCCGGATCTCCGTCGACCGCCACCACGTGCTCCTCCGCCCGTCCTCATCGGCTTTCGCTAGGAGCCCACTGCTGTGAACAGCGGCCTTCTCGCCCCGCCCGCGGTCCGCGCCGGCGGCACCTCGTCCCGACCTCCCGAAGCCTCCCTCACCTGGACCGACCCCGTCACAGGACGCCAGGGGTTTCTCGTCGTCGACCGGCTAGTCCGGGGCCTGGCCAGCGGCGGCCTGCGGATGCGCGAAGGCTGCTGCCAGGAGGAGGTCAGGGACCTGGCGGCGGCGATGAGCGTCAAGGAGGCGCTGCACTACGATCCCGAGCACCGCTACCTCCCCATGGGCGGCGCCAAGGGCGGGATCGACTGCGACCCGCTCAGCAGCGAGGCACGCGGCGTGCTCACCCGCTTCCTGGCCTTCATTCGGCCGTACGTGGCGAACCACTGGGCGACGGGTGATGATCTCGGCACGACTACCGAGCTCATCGACGAGGTGCTCCGCGAACTGGGAGTGGAGGGCTGCATCACCCCCGTGGTGGCGACTCTCGACGACCCGGAAGCGGCGCGGAAACGCTTCGCCGACGCGTTCGCCGTCGAGGTGGACGGCATCAGGCTCGCCGAACTCGTCGGCGGCTGCGGGGTCGCGGAGGCCGCCCTGACCGTTCTGGACCGGGAGGGGACACCCCGGTCTTCCGCCACCGCCGTCGTCCAGGGGTTCGGCGCCATGGGCGGGTCGACGGCCCGCTTCCTGCACGCGGCGGGGATCCGGGTGGTGGGGATCTCGGACGTCCACGGCACCGTCGCCAACCCCCGTGGCCTGGCCGTCGAGGACATGCTGCGCCACCGCGGCCCGCACGGAGCCATCGACCGCAGCCGGCTCGGCTCCGCCGACATCCTCCTGGACCGGGACGACTGCCTTTCGCTCGCGGCCGACGTGCTGGTCCCGGCCGCGACCTCCTACACCGTCCACGAAGCCAACCACGACCGGGTCACCGCCCGCTACATCGTGGAGGCCGCGAACCTTCCCGTGACGGCGGCCGCCGAGGACAGGCTCCGCGCCCGCGGCTGTGTCGTCGTTCCCGACGTCGTCGCCAACTCAGGCACCAATGCCTGGTGGTGGTGGGTGCTCTACGGCGATGTCGCACCGGACGCCGAGTCCTCCCTGGCCAAGGTGCGGGGCGCACTGCGTGACCTGGTGACAGAGACGCTGAAGCTGGCCGAGGACGCGGGGTGGACGCCCCGCCAGGCGGCCCGCCACCTGGCTGATGCCAGACGGGACGTCCTGCTGAACCGGCCGGGCGCCTGATGATCACCATGTTGCTGGCCGCGGTCGCGGCGGTCGGCTGGGGAGCGGCGGACTACTGCGGCGCCAGGGCGTCGCGGAACGTACCCGCCCATCTGGTGGTGTTCCTCTCCCAGTTCCTCTCCATCCCGGTGCTCGCCGTCTGGCTGGCGGCGACCGCCACGCGCGGGCCCGAACTGTCCGAGCTTGCCTGGGGGTTCGGAGCCGGCGCCTTCGGACTGCTTGGCATGGTGCTGCTCTACCGGACGATGGCGTCCGAGGGGATCGTGCTTGTGGGGCCTGTCACCGCGGTGACGGTGGCCGTCGTTCCCCTGGCGGTCGGTCTGTTCCTCCAGGCGGCTCCCGGGCCGCTCGCGCTGTGCGGTGTTTGCTGCGCGCTGGGCTCGGTCGCGCTGGTGAGCCTCGCGGGGCGGATCCGGCAGGGCACCGTCGTCCTGCGCACGCTGTTGCTGGCCCTGGCGACGGGTGCGGCGCTGGGAATCCAGTTGGTCTTCCTCTCCCACCCGGGACCGGACGCCGGCCTGTGGCCGCTGGCTGGCGCCCGCGCCTGCTCGATCCTGTGTGCCGCGCCCCGCGCCCTGCACGGCCGGCCGCGGACAGCCGCCGCACAGGTGCCGTGGCTGTCCGTCGTCCTGTCCGGCGTCCTCGACACGGCCGGATTCGCTTTCTACCTGTTCGCGGCGGACAACGGGCTGCTGAGCGTGGTCGGACCGGTCGTCTCCCTCTATCCGGCGGCCACCGTCGTCCTCGCGCTGGTCCTCGACGGTGAACGCGTCAGCGTTCATCAGGCGCTCGGACTCTGCCTGGGAGCCGGAGCGCTGCTCCTGATCGCTGTATAGGGCCTGTTGGGAAAGTCCCGTCAACCGCCACTACACGAAGCACCTCGCTTCCTTCAGGAGTGACACCCGCATGAGCGACGATCAGCAACAGGTGTTCCAGGCCGCCGACTACCTCGTGGCCGCCTATGCCGAGGAACGCCTGACCGACTACTTCCAGGCGTTCGCCCCGGACGCCAGCTTCGTCTTCCATACAGCCGAGCAGCGCATCGAGTCCGTGGCCGAGTACCGGCGGGTCCTGGCACGCTGGGCGGCCGAGGACGGCTTCCGGGTGCTGAACTGCCTCTCCTACGACCGGATGGCCCAACTTTGGGACGACACTGCGGTGTTCACCCATTCCGTCGAGACGCGGATCTCGACCCGCGTCGGCGAGGCGACCCTCCACGAACGCGAGACCATTGTCTTCCGCCGGGAGGAGGACGGCCGCTGGCTCGCCGTGCACGAACACCTGTCACCGGCCGCCGCCTCCCCGCCCGGCCCGGTCGGCGAGGCATAGCCGCCCCCGGTGGCGAACCGATCCTGCCGTCTGACCGTAGCTGTATGCGGAGCACGGCCGGAAGTGGCCCGAGAGCCCCAGAAGGAAGGCACTTTCGTGAGCATGATCCAACCGGTTGCCAACGGGTTACGCACCGATCACCCGGTTCCCGGCCTGCCGTTCATCAACGACGAGCGGCTGCTCCTGGACAATCCTGACGCTATTGAGCGGATGGGTCGTAATCAGGGTGAGGGACTGTGGGGGCGCACGGACCGACTGCCCGGTGGGGGATGGGTGGCGTTCACCACCGAGACGAAGAACCGTGACTACGCCTGGGCGGTCCATCAGCACCCCGAGCATGGGCGGATCGTTCTCCTGATTCACGACAAAGACATGAGCGGCCTGCACCACGAGTGGATGTACGGGAACAACGGGTTCCTGTACCGGTATGGCGGCTACTGGTGGGATGGGACCCGCTGGTACCGGCCCCAGCAGATCGTGGACCGCGCCTACGAGGGGTACGATGCGCGGCCGGTGGCGGACGCTGTCACCGTCACCGCCATCGACATCCTGGCCCGCCCGGCGACGTCACACGCCGCGCGGGTTGTGAAGATCGCTGACTTCAGGGCCCCGGAGGGACCGCTGTCGCACTGGCGTGAGCATCTCGCCCTGTGGGCCTCCCACCGCACGCCCACTTCCCTGCCGCTCGATCAGTGCATCGTCGATCTTCAGACACCGGAACTCGACTCGGCCCGTTTCGTCGACCGCGCCGGCCTGGCGCAGATCGCCGAACTGGACCTGGAGGACCTGCCGCTTCCGAAGCACGGGCGGAAGGACCTGCCCCCGCCCCAGGCCGAGACGGCCGAGGGGCCACGGTGGTCTCGACCGGTCGCCCGTGACTGGGCCGAGCAGTACCGCCGGACCCACGGCCCGGAGAAGCTGTTGTCCGCCACGACGGCATTCGGCACCGAGCAGCCCCGGGGATTGGTTGAGGACCACAACCGTCTTACGAAGATCATCGCCGACAGCCTCGAGGACGCTGAGGAATCCAAGAAAAACCGCCTCTTCACCTGGGGCAGCAGTACGAGGCGCGAGGAGCAGGCCGCGAACCTGGCCTGGTGGCCCGCCCTGGCCATCAACGACGGCACCGACGGCTTCATCCCCCTCGCCGCCGTGCGCACCACCATCATCGAAGCGGTGCTCGGGGGACTCGCCCGGGATGCCGAAGACCTCGACGACTCGAAGGATGTTCTCCTGGGCGACATCCGGCGCGACGTCGTGCACCTCATCGACTGGTACATCCTGCGAGAGCCCCGACTCGCCCCCGCACTCTTCGGCGAGATCTGCCTGGACGCTCGTGTGCGCTTCGGACTCGACCCCAAGGACGTCGGAGACCTTCTACGACGCTCCCTCCACCTCGACAGCGCCCTCGACAGCCAAACCCTCAAAGCCCTCCTCGACCTGGCGCTCCCGCCCTCCGCGCAACCCTCCGACGGACGATGACCATTCCAGTGAGATCGATTCATCCTGCGGTCGCAGGTCGGTGTGAGTCCGTGACTGGGGTGCTCGTGCGGGCCGGACGGTCCTCGATGAGGAGGGATTGGAGGTGGGCGTCCCCTTGTTGGCCCGTCAACTTGTGGCGATCCACGCGTTGCGACCCGCCGAGCGGCCCCGAGAGTATGAGGCGTGGACGACCGCCGACGCAGTCGTTCCTCCAGACGGCGCCGACGCGGCGGCATGGGCCGCGGCGGTAGAAGTGATCCGCAAGCCTGCGCCGTCCCATGAGAGGCGGTTCCTGCACCGGGACTTCCACCTCGGCAACGTGCTGTTCGACGTGGCGTCCCCAAGCCTGACGGGGCCCCGGATCACCGGGTGGTGGACTGGGGGCAGATCTCCTGGGGCCCGGCCGACCTCGATGTGGCGGCCGGGCGCGGGGCTACTATCGGCGCGGGCACGATCGAGCCGTACGGTACGTCCGTGGACTTCGACATCATTGCCGTGCCGCCGACCGCGCTCGGCGCGGTGCTCGCCGAAGCGCTACAACACCCGACGGCGTCACTCCCGCCTCGGACAACGCAGTCCCATCGCCTACGACACGGCACTAGCCACGACAGGAACTACCCTGGCCCAAGCCGCATAGCTCGGGTCCAAGAATCCGGGCCAAGGTCCCAAGTCATCGGGCCACGGATTCGTACACCCGGCGAACACCCGCCGTCCATTCCGTCACTGTGAACTGGGTGGCGACCCGGTCGAGGCACGCCTTGTGGAACTGCCGGCGCCCGCGCTCGAGAACCTGCAGCAATGCGGATGCGAGCTGCCCCGGGTCGCGGACCGACACGAGTGTCCCGACGCTCTCCTCTCCCACCGTCGAAGCCAGACCACCGACGCGCGTGGCCACGACCGGGGTCCCGCAGGCCATCGACTCGATGGCGACCAGCCCGAAAGGTTCGTAGTGCGAGGGCACGGCAGTGACATCGGCAGCACTGTAATACCTGGAGATCTCGCTGTGCGGAACGGAACCCTCGAATCGGATACTGCCGCGAATTCCGAGCCGCTCCGCCAGTGCGGCCACCGGGGCGATCTCGTCGGAGCCGTTCCACGCGCTGCCTCCGCCGACGACGAGCAGCCGAGCTGCTGGCAGCTCGTCGCGGACTAGAGCGAACGCGTGAATCAGGTCCTCAACCCCCTTGCGCGCCTCGAGCCGCCCGGCGAACACGATCAGCGGAATGCCGGGCGGAATACCTAGGGCCGCGCGGGCTTCGTCCTGAGGGCGGGGGCGCAGCACCGTGGTGTCGACTCCGGGCGGCACCAGCCGGATTCGCTCTCGGCACGCGCCTGCCGAGGCGACGTCCCGGGCTTCCGCGGGGCAGCTGACAATGACCGCATCGGCTTGCCGGCTGACCTCCTCCTCCGCGCGGAGCCGCGTCTCGACGAGCTTCCGGTCACGGTCACCGGCCGGATCCGCGCCGCCGCCGTACCGCACCATCGCCATGGAATGATGGGTATGCACCACCGGAACGTTGTGACTCGCCGCCAAGCGCAAGGCGGATTGCCCCGCATACCAGTAATGACTGTGCACGACGTCGTACCTCCGCGCGGCCCGGAACACGCTGTCAACACCATCGTGGAATTGACTGAGCACTTCACCGAAGCTGTAGCGGGCAATCGGGGCCAGGGCTCCTGCCCGGATCCGGATGACCATCGCACCGTCCGTGATGGCCTCTCGTTCGGGAAGATCGGCCGATTCCCAGCGGGTCACGACGTCAACGGTGCACCCCGACCTGGCGAGAGACTCGGCCAAAGTGCGCACATAGACGTTCTGCCCTCCCTGAAAATCCGAGCCGGGAAGAGCGAGCGGGTCGCCGTGGTCGGAAATGAATAGTACGCGCATGGCGCCTCTATTCTGCTGTTCTGCAGGGTCGGTGGTGAAACTGTCGCTGGGCAATTCCGGGCGGGCATGCACGGTCAGCCGGGTTCGCTGAGATGAGCGGTGTCGTTGTGCGCCTGGAGATCCCACCGCGTGCCCAGTTCCGGCCGGTGGGTGTCCCACGCGACCCGGCGCCAGCGGGTGATGCCTGTGTTCGCCACGGTCACCGGGAGTGGCCCGGGCCACTCCTCCGGTAGGCCGAAGAACATGTGCTGCGCCGCGTTGACGGTTTCTCCGTGACAGATGAGAAGCAACCGCGCGCCGGGGTGAAACCGGCTCAACCGGTCCAGGGCCCGGCCGGCGCGGGTCCGGTATGCCACCCAGGATTCCGCGCCCCGAGCGGGGATGCGCCGCGGTTCCAGGACGGGATTACCTCGGAAACCATGGTGGAGCACGGATCGGGGCTGCCCGTCCGCCGTGCCGAAGTCCTGTTCCCGGAGACCCTCGTCGATGTGCACCGGCAGGCCGAGCGCGTCGCCCACCGGCCGGGCGGTCTGCAGGGCACGCGAACGCGGGCTGGAGTACAGCACATCGGCTTGCTCGGCTTCCCCCTTCAGCCGATCGGCCAGCGCCCGCGCTTGCGCCCGGCCGCGCTCGGTCAATCCCCGGCATCCGTCTGGGCCGCCGATGACGTCGTGCACGTTGCACCACGCCTGCGCATGCCGGACCAGGATCAGCTCGGTCACCGCCATCACCTCGTCAGTAGCCGGAGTCTCATCGCGGGCGGTCAAAGCCGGGACACCGGGTAGCCGAAATCGCCGTCGACCGCCACTGCCACGACCGGCGTTTCACCAGCCAGCTGACGCTGCCTCCCACAACCGCTCCCGGCTCACGGGGCGCCTCGCGCTGAAGCCGGTACAGCGTCGGCGGCGGATCGAAGGCACGTCCGGGCGCCCGAGGCATCGGGAAGGACGGGGTGGTTACGTCATCAGGAATCATGACCCACTTGCCGGTTCGGCACCGGAGTACTTGGCGCGCCAACTGGGCTTCGGGCGGCGACAGTTGGCGCACCAGGAATCTACGTAGACGTGCCTGATACCCGACAGGTCCCCGTTCGGGGATCTGTCCCTGCCCCTGTGGTGCGGCCCTAGGGTGCTGCCGTTCTGATGTGACGATGGTGCGCCCATGCACACCTTCCTCCGGCGTCCACTCCTTTCGCCCGCCCCACGTATCCGCGACATGCCTGCGCATCGCAGCCGAACCGCCAGGAGCTACGACGTGACCAGTACTCCCTCAGAGACCGTGACTCTCGACGCCGGCAGGCGCCTGTACGACCAGCTCGACGAACTCCGGGCCGCCGGTCCCGCCGTGCGCGTGAACCTGCCGGACGGCGTCGTGGCCTGGTCGGTCACCCGCGGCGCGAAGGCCCTTGCAGACGATCCGACATGAATGTTCCTCGCCCCTTCAGAGAGGGAAGTCCGCCGATGATCTCCCTTCCCCTACTGCCCGGAACCGATCTCGTCGCCCGCTTCAACCGGCTGCGCGAGGAGGAGCCGGTATGCCAGGCCGTCATGCCCAGCGGTGACGTGATGTGGTTGGTGCTGCGCTACGCGGACGTCAAACAGCTCTACGGGGACCGCCGTTTCAGCCGTGACCTGACCGCAGCCGGGTCGCCGCGCACACTGCCCGGGGCGGACTGGTCCGACAACCCGCTGAGCATGGTCAACATGGACGGGGCGCGGCACAAAGAGCGGCGCAGGCCTGTCATGGCTCACCTGACGGCGCGCAGGATCGGGCTGCTGCGGCAGGATACGGCCGATCTGGCGGCGGAGCTCCTTGCGGAGATGACGCACGGCCGGGATTCGGCTGATTTCGTGGAGGACTTCGCCACTGTATTGCCGGCGTTGTCGGCGGCGCTGGTGGCGGGGGTTCCCCGCAGCGACTACGGGTTCTTCCGGCACGAGGTGTGGCCGCTGGCTGTTCCTGACCAGGTGACGAAGGAGGAGTTCGACCGGGCGGCGGCGGAGGTGTTCGGCTACACGGTGCGGCTGGTGGAGGCCAAGCGCAGGAAGCCGGGGAACGATGCCACCAGTGCGCTCGCCGCGGCGGTGGACGCTGGGGCGTTCCCGGCCGAGGTGCTTCCGGTGGTCGTCATGGAGCTGATGTTCGCAGGCATGCTCAACACCCGGGCGGTGCTTTGCTCGGGGCTGCTGACGCTGATGCGGCGCCGTGACTGGTTCCGGCGGATCGGGTTGGATGAGGGGTTCGCTGCGGATTTCACCGGTGAGGCGCTGCGGTGTTTTCCGCACCCGGTGCTGGGGCTTGCGCGTCTTGCTGTGGAGGATGCGGAGATCGGCGGTGTGACGGTGCGGCGAGGGGAGGCGGCGGTTCCCGTCCTGGTGGCTGCCAACCGTGACCCGGCTGTCTTCGCCGAGCCCGATGTTTTCGACCCGTCGCGGCCGGGGCCGGAGGGGGCGCTGTCCTTCGGGTACGGCCCGCACCACTGCATCGGGGCGGCGCTGTCGCGTATGCAGTTGGAGACGGCGTTTGCTGTCATCTCGCGCACGTTGCCGTCGCTGCGGCTGGCGGTGGCGGAGGAGGAGTTGTCCTGGAGGCAGACGTTCGTGGAGTACAGCGTCGCGCGGTTGCCGGTTGAGTGGTGAAGGTTTCGCGGGAATCCGGGTTCCCCGTCCTGTCGGACGGTGGTAGGAGCGCTCCGCTCCGAACTGTGGGACGCCTGTGGGGGCGTTCCGGTGGTCAGTGTCCGCTTGCGGGAGAGAGATCCCTTGATGGCTAGTCTGAACGCGCGCCGGGGCTTTCCCGGTGATCCCGCCCCTGTCTCGGTGGCCGGTCCTCCCGTGGTGTCGGGGGCGTTACCCGTGGTGGGGCATGGTCCGACGTTCTTGCGTGATCCTGTCGGGCTGCTGGAGCGAGGTCATGCCGAGCACGGCCGTGTGTTCGCGCTACGGATGGGGCGGCGTCCGGTGGTGGTTGTTCTGGGGGCGGAGCACAACCGGAGGGTACTGAAGGGGACCGGCCGGAGTCTGTCGATCCGCTCCGCATACCCGTTCTTTGTGCGGATGTTCGATGAGGGGTTCTACTTCTTCGCGGGGGAGGAGGAGTACCGCAGGCAGCGGGATCTGGTGCTCCCTCGGTTCCAGTCCCGGCAGTTGGATGCGTATGTGACGGTGATGGAGGACCACACCCGGCGGCTGATGGACCGGATGGGCGAGCGCGGTGAACTCGACCTGGTCGACGAGCTCGGTGTGCTGGTGATGCGGATCGCGGCGGACGCGTTCCTCGGGGCGGATGCGAGTGAGCACGTCAGGGGGTTCTTTCCTCTCTTCCGGGCGTTCTCGGGCGGTATGGATCCGGTGCTGCCGGGCTGGCTGCCGGTGCCGCGGCTGGTCCGCAGCCGGCGGGCGCGTGAGGTGCTGCGACGGGATCTGCTGGGGCTGCTCGACCATCGCAGGCGGCATCCGGTCGATCCGCCGGACTTCCTCCAGATGCTCGCTGAGTCCCGCTACGCAGATGGCGGTGAGGTTTCGGATCTGGTGCTGGCCAACCTGGTCCTGATGCTGATCTGGGCCGGGCATGAGACGACCACCGGTCACCTTGCCTGGGCTTTTGCTGATCTGCTGTCCCATCCCGGCGAGTTGGAGCGTGTCCGCGTCGAGGCGCGGGAGGCGGGTGCCTGGGGTGGTGGGTTGTCGGTGGGGGCCGTGCACCGGCTGGCGTACCTGGAGAGGGCCTTGCGTGAGACCGAGCGTCTGCACCCGGTGGCATTCATGCTCGCGCGGGAGGCTGTCGAGGCAATGTCTTTCGGTGGCTACCGGGTGGAGGCGGGGACGATGGTGTTCCTTTCGCCCGCAATCTCGCATCGGCTTGCGCAGGAGTATCCGGATCCTGGTGTGTTCCGGCCGGACCGTTTCCTCGACGCTCCGCAGGGCGTTGCTGACTTGATCGGTTTCGGCGGGGGGCTGCACCGATGCCTGGGGGTGCGCTTCGCCTATCTGGAGATGAAGGTTGTGATGACGCTGCTGTTGCAGCGTTACGACTTCACTCTTGTTGATGAGGTGGTGCCAGTACGGGGTGCGCGTACGCGGTGGCCGACGCGTCCGTGCAGGGTCCGTTACCGGCTGCGGGCGCCTGGCGGGGGCTGAGCGGCGCGCAGGCCACGTGCCGGCGTGAGGGCGAGGGCCTGGGCGGCAGCAGGTGGGGATGGTCCGGATCTCGGTGCCAACTCTTGACCGGGGACGGCGTGAGCCCCACACGCGCGGGCCGCGAACGTGCCGTTTCCGGGCCAAGACACGCGGAGAGCCCTTTACGGGGCCAACTCGCGCGCCGGGTTCGGCCCAGCGGGGAACGAAAGGACCGACCTTCGCAAGGAGGTACGGCGTACCGTCGCCGACCCAACAAAGGTCATCGAACTCCACTCGCGGTGCAGCCTAGTTCGTCGCCGAAGCCATACGCACCGCCCACGCGGCTGCGCCCGCGCTGGTCCACTTCCGTCGCAGCATGATGCCCATTCAAGCGAGAAGAGTGCCCGCAATGCCCCCAAAAGAAGACATATCATACTTCAGCTCCAATCCGGTTCTGCGTCACTTCTGGCACCCCGTTGCCCAGTCGGAGGACATCGAGGCGGGCCCGCTCGCCCGGACCGTGCTCGGGACACCGATCGTGGTGTTTCGGGACTCCGCGGGAAACCCCGCGTGCCTGCCCGACATCTGCCCGCATCGCCAGGCTGCAATGTCGCGGGGAACCGTTACGGCGGGCCGCATCGCATGCCCGTACCACGGGTGGGAATTCGATGGAACCGGCCGTTGCATGCGTGTACCGTCCGCGGGCCCGGACGACGTCATCCCGACGTCGGCGCATATCCAGCCGTATCACGCCCGTGAGCGCTACGGTCTGGTTTGGGTCGCCCTGGCAGACCCAGTGGCCGACCTCCCGGCAAGTCCGTACGACGACGACCCGCGCTACCGCAGGCTCAACACACCCGTCGACGTGTGGCAGGTGTCCTGCTCCCGGCTGGTCGACAACCTCATGGACATCTCCCATTTTCCATACACGCACCCGGCTACGTTGGGGGTGGGCAGCGAGAAGGTCGTGCCGCCCTACAGCATGCAGATGCTGCCCGACGGGTTCTGCGGCTACATCTACGAGGTGCGATCGAGCAACCCCGAGATCGCGCACACAGCCAGCGGACAGTCGTCGGACGTGGTGGAGCGGCGGATGACAACAGGCTACGCGTTGCCCTTCGCTGTGCGGTCGACAGTGGCCTACAGTTCGGGCTTGGAGCACAACCTCTACCTGCTGTCCACCCCGATCGACGATGTCTCGTGCTACTTCACGTTCATCGTGTGGCGCAACGATGACGGGTCGATCCCGCCCGAGGATGTGCTCGCCTTCGACCACGCCATCGCCGCGGAGGACAAGCGTCAGATGGAGGCCATCGCCGGCCCGCTGCCGCTGGTGTCGGGCCTGGTGAGCGTGGCTGCCGACCGGGCGTCGCTGGCCTGGCGCCGCGACTTCCGCTCGTTGTTGGAAAAGGGAATCGGCCATATGACCGCCAGCCAACTCACGGCAGGAGTCAAGTAATGGGCGAGGGCAGCTCATACCACGGGCCGCCGCGGCCACGCTGGACTCATGTCGCGCTGCCGGCGGCCGATGTCGACGCGTCTCTCGCCTGGTACAGCGAATTCACCCCGTTGGTAAAGGTTGCCGAGTTCGCCGACGACACGGGTAGGTCATTGTGGCTGTCCAACGACGGCCAGGCGCTGGATCCGTTTGTGCTGGTGCTGGTCACCTTTCATACCGACCGTGGGCGACAACAACCGCACCTGGCGCCGTTCGCGCATCTAGGCATCGAAGTGCCGCAGCGGGAAGACGTCGACACGATCGCGGCCAAGGCGTCAGCCGCGGGTTGCCTACGCATGCCGCCGACCGACATCCCGTTTCCGGTCGGCTACGTCTGCATGATCACCGACCCCGACGGCAACAACATCGAGTTCTCACACGCGCAACAGGTGTTCGACCGGGTGCGACGGCTATGGGGCACGCCGGTCCCGAAGGAGAATCGATGAGGGACGCGGATAGCGGAGAACTGCCGCGGCTGTCACTGGCGTTCGACGGTGAGACCGGCGTCGAGCGGTGCGTCGCGATGGTGCTTGCCGCCGAGCGCCTCGGGTTCTCCCGGGTCTGGTTCTCGGAGAACCCGTTCGGTCGCAGCGTCGTTCCCACGCTGGCGCTGTGCGCGCAAGCCACCGAGCGGATCGGGCTGGGAGTAGGGGTGTTCACCCCATTTAGCCGGCATCCTCTGCAGATCGGCGCTGAGGCCAAAGCGCTCGACGATCTGTGTGGCGGCCGGTTCGCCGTCGGAATCGGTTCCGGAGCAACTCAGGCCGCGCACTTCGGAATCGAAGCCAGGCCCACAACGATCATGCGTGACGCGGTCGCCATCCTGCGAGCAACGCTTACCGAGAAGGGGGTCGACCACCACGGTGCCGCCTTGTCCGCCAAGGGTGTGATTCTGTCCGGTGAGCCTCGCTCGGCCGTCCCGGTCTACGTGGCGGCGATGGGCCCACGGGCGGTCCAGCTTGCCGCCGAACTCGGCGACGGCCTGCTGATCTCGGACATGTGTCCACCCAACTACACCCGCTGGGCTGTCGAGTTGGCGGCCACGCGGCGGACCGCGTTCGATGTCACCCAGATCATCCCGTGCTCGGTCGATCCCGACGGCGCCTCCGCCCGGCGCGTGGCCGCGACGGACATCGGCCGGACTCTGCTGATGCTCGTCGACCACCTCTCTGGCGGTTTCCCCGCAGTGATCTCCGCGATCCGCGACTACTCGGGAATCCCGGGCCGGGAATTCGACGCCGCGATGGCTCAGCTTCGCGCGGGCAAGCCCGCCGCTGACGTGCTCGACGCGCGGTACGTCGAGGCCTATGCCGTTGCCGGGACTCCCGAGGAATGCGTGGAGCGCCTACGTGTCATGCGTCAGTCCGGTGTGACCGAGGCGGCACTTCTGCCAGTTGGTCCGGTCGGCGCGGACCAACTCGGACTGCTGGCCGCCGCCGCGGAGAAGGCGCCGACGCGTAAGGAGAGATAGCACACCATGACGGAAACATCACGACAATACGACAATCTCGCGGACCGCTACGCCGCAAGCGACAGCCTACTCATCCGAGCATGGGCGGAATACCCCGTCTTCCGCAGAGAACTCGGCGACCTCATCGGACGCAACGTACTGGACCTCGCCTGCGGAACGGGCTTCTACACCAACATCGCCGCACAACTTGGCGCCAACCGGGTCGTCGGCGTGGACGCATCACTCGAAATGATCGACGCAGCCCGAGAACTCGCCACCCACGACAACATCGAGTTCCTGGTCCACGACATCACCACCATGCCCATCCTGGGCGAGTTCGACGTGGTCATCGCCGCATTCCTGCTCAACTACGCACCCACCCGCACAGCGCTGGACGCCATGTGCGCACGCATCGCCGCGCATCTCCGCCCCGGCGGACGCCTCGTAGCCGACATCCCACGAAGCGGCTACGACCGACAGCGACCGATGAGCGCAAAGTACGGCTACACCTACGAGTGGCCAAGCGACCTGAGCGACGGCGACACGTTCACCTTCACCCTGCACCTCGCCTCCCCCTTGACCATTCGATGCACATGGTGGTCAGACACGACCTACCAGAACGCCTTGACCTCCGCTGGGCTGACCGACGTCCACTTCCATCCCTGGAAACCCACCGAGGAGGGAATGTCCAATCACGACACCGGATTCTGGGACGAGTGGAACGCCAACCCACTCGCCCAGGTCATCACAGCGACCAAGCCGCCAGTCGGCGACGCCTGAATCGTGAGGGGCTGATGCAGCTTCGGGTGACATCTTGACCCGACCTGTCACCCGAACCTCCATCAGCCCCTGCCGCGTGCGCGGGCGTTTGCAAGAGGGTGGCGGCTCACGGCGACCGCATGCGGGAGTTGTGAGCGAAGGCAGTGATTGTCTTGCCAGCGCGTGTTTTGGCGGCCCACCGGATGTAGACGCCGTGTGTCTTCCCGGAGGCCTTGGTCACCGGTGCGGCTCCGCACTCGCCGGCGCCTTGTCCGGCGGACTCGACGCGGTCAAGGACTGGGCCGACCTCGGTAAGCAGCTGCGCAAGGTTGATGGTGCCCACGCCCGGCAGCTCGGCGAGGAGGAGGACCTGAGGTGTCTTGGGAAGACGGTTTTGATGGTCGTCTCGAGCTGGGCGTTCACAGGCGGCCCGCAGACTGCGCAGGAGCTGGACTTGCGCGGTGACGAGCGCGATGAGGACGTCGGCGGGGAGGCTGACAGGGGCGAAGGGAGCGGAGCGGAGTCGGGCCAGCAGTGCGGATGCCGGCTTGCCGCCGCGGTAGGCATGACGAGGGCCACCAGCGCCAGGTGGTCTCGAAGACCGCCATCAGAGGGTCGGCGCTGTACTGCGCGAGCAGGCCGGAGAGCAGCGGGCCGCAGCCCGGTCCGCCCAGATTGGCTGCGGTGGCGGCGACGGATGCGCTCGGCCGCTGCGGCAGGGGTGTGAGTTCGATGACCGTCACCGTCGCGGCACCGGCGACCAGCTCGGACAGGAGGCGTCCCGCCGCCGGGTCGGGGACGGAGTGCGCGTGCAGGAAACGCAGAGAGCCGGCGGCCGACAGAGTCAGCCGGCCAGCAGCACGGGCTTGCGGCCGATGGTGTCGGAGAGGCGGCCGAACTCCAGCAGCGCGGTGATCACACCCGCCCCGTCTGCCGAAGATCTGCGTGGAGACGAACGAGGAGAAGCCCAGGCGCTGCTGGTGCAGCACATACAGAGCCGTGGGCAGCGTGGTGCCGCCCACGGTGATCGTGAAAGCGCACAGGAGGGCGGTTTACGGCCAGCGGCGCTCCCCGCTACGGTCCGTGTGCACGGGACTCGTTCCCTGTCGGGTCGTGGGTGCCATCGCCGAACAGCGATGCCAGATAGGGGCCGCAGAGCAGGCCGAGCGGGTCCCAGCGCCGACGCAGCGCTTGGAAGGCACCCCACCGCGGGTAGCCGGCAGCGAGTTGGGCGCCGTTGCGGAAGTGGAGCTTGGCCCAGTGCGGCCGGCCGTCGAAGGCCGCCAGGACACTGTCGATGCGCTGGAAGTGACGCAGGTCCGGCCGGCCGTTCCTCGGCAGGTAGGCGGCCACTCCGAGATGGCAGCCGGGGCGCTGGAACGTGGGGCTGAGCCAGCCGCTGTCGGCTCCGGAGAACCTGATGTCGACCGGCGCGACGATCGGGGCCCGATCGGCGGTCACGATCTCCCGCAGCGCGGTGAGGGCATCCGCGGTGTGCTGCAGCGGGACTGTGTACTCCAGCGCGAGTTGGCGCGGTGGCGGCTGGCCGACCAGGAGCTCCTCACGGCTGCCGGAGACCGGGGCGGCCCGCGCCAGGAGCTGTGCGGTCGGCCCCGCGGTCAGCCGCGCCCGCCAGGGTCGGCGCATCGAGTTGCGCAGCCCCGCGTCGATGAGCCTGCGGGCTGGAATGGGACGACGCTGGTGCTCTGCCCCCGTGGCCGGCTCGGCTGTCCAGACCATCACGTGGGGGCTGTGCGGGAACCACCACATGCCGGCGTGGGGGTGACTGAGCAGGGCGGGGAGTTCCTCGAGCGCGTGGTTCCAGGGCCGGACGAAGGTGGTGCGCCGGAAGGTGCGCTCGGGTTCGACTTCGAGGGTTACGGCAGTGACCACGCCCAGTGCTCCAAGGTGCACGCGGGCCGCGTCGAGTTCGGGGTCGTCGGCGCCCAGGTCGAGCAGCCCTTCGGCGGGCGTGGCCAGGCGCAGGCCGCGTACCAGTTGCGACAGCGACCCGGCGCCGGGGCGGCTGCCGTGCGTGGCGGTGGCGACCGCGCCGGCGATGGTCTGCTCGGCTATCGCACTTTGGTCGGGCAGCGCCAGCCCGCGTTGCCGCAGCAGGCGGTTTAGTTCCTGGACGGTGGTGCCGGCCGCGACGGTGACGGTGGTCTCGGTCTGCGCGGTGATCCCGGAGAGGCGCTCCAGGCTGACCAGTGTGCGCCGCTCGGGACTGATCAGCGGCGCGTAGGAGTGGCCGGCCCCGACCACGGACAGCGGCTGCCCCCGATCGTGGTGCTCGGCCACCAGCGCGCACACCTCGTCCGGGTGACGGGGGGCTGCCCATGCGGCTGGGCGGCCCCCCGCATTGCCGGCCCAGTTCTGCCATGGGCGGGCCGGGGCGGGCGGTGGCGTCGCCGACGAGTCGGCAGGATTCACTTCAGGCCCAGGCGTTGCTCGAAGCTTGCGAGGTCGAGCCCCTGACGGGATTTCGCGTACCAGTTGTAGAGCCGGGCGAGGCCGTCAGCGAACTCGACCTTCGGCTCCCAGCCGAGCTTGTCCTTTGCGCGGTCGTTGGACGCGACCCTGCGCAGCGGTCCGGTCGGCTTGTCCAGCAGCGGGCGGATCTCGGGGTTGCCGCCGGACAGTTCCAGCAGCAGCAGGACGGCTTCCAGTACCGTGTGGCCTTCCCTGGAGCCGAGGTTGACCGGGGTCGCACCACCCAGGTGCTGGGCTGCCAGGACCAGTCCCTCGACGATGTCGGTGACGTGCGTCCAGTTCCTGACCTGGGTTCCGTTGCCCCAGATCTCGAACGGGTCCTGGCCGAGGAAGGCGCGGCCGGCCAGCGCTGTCAGTGCGTGGCTCTCGCCGCAGCGCTCGCCGTAGACGCTGAACAGGCGGCAGGAGACCGAGTCGAGTCCGCGCGACTTGCCCACTGCGCCTAGCATGAGTTCGGCGGTGAGCTTGGCCCATCCGTACATCCCGTCGGGGTGGTAGGGCGGCCCGGCCATCTCTTCCGAGAGCTCCGTGAGCGGCCCGTCCGCGGTCTGCAGGCCGACTGGGTACACGCAGCCGGAGGAGGTGAAGACGAACTTCTCCGCGCCGGCGTCGGCGGCCGCGCGGATCACGTTGGTGTCCAGCACAACATTGCTGGCGCAGGCGTCCTCGTGGGTGTCGATGTAGCCGCGACCGCCGTGGTCGGCTGCCAGATGGAAGACGATCTCCGCTCCCTCGGCGGCCGTCCTGGCCGCCTCCGGGTCGCGCAGGTCACTGATGAGCAGCTTGATGTCCTGGCGGCATGCCTCGACATTCTCGAGGAGGCCCGTGCTGAGATTGTCGGCGACGACGACGTCGGCTCCGAGCTGGAGCAGTCGCTCGACGAGGTGGGATCCGATGAACGAGCATCCACCGGTGACCAGTACGCGCTTTCCTGGCAGGGTCGTCATGCCCTGTCCTCCTGGGGTGTCGTCAGGTGTGCGAGTGAGTGGGCCCACTGGCGCAGATACGGGTGGGGAAGGGGGCGGTCGATCGGCCACCAGACATAAGCCGTGTGTGCTTCGTCCAGATGCGGCTCATCGGTGGTGTCGCTGAGTGTGGCCGCGTAGGTGAGGTTGACCGTGTGGGTGGAGGAGGTGCCGTGGGCCGAGGTGACGAAGTTGGTGCTGGCTGCTCCGAGGAAGGTCGGTTCGGTGATCTCCAGGCCGATTTCCTGGCGCACGTGGCGAACGGCGCAGTGGACCAGGCCTTCTCCTTTGGCCAGTCGGCCGCCCGGTATCCACAGAGTCATCGCCATCTTCGAACATGCCTGGTCGGAGGCTCTGGCGTGCGGTTGGGTGGGGATACTCGGGCTGGTCGCGGGCGCAAGTCTGCGGTCT
>NZ_JBFBBE010000153.1:0-18626 GCF_040682555.1 Streptomyces sp. NPDC051172 | reverse complement strand
TCTCGACAGGCTCCACGGTCTCCAACTCCACGGCGGTATCAGTCATTTGACGTCACTCCCATGATCGTCGGATCCGCCGTTAGATTTACACTCCCACGCGAGCATTCCCGACGCGGTGCTTGATGTTGCTGCTGTGCCTCCCGTCGTGGCTGACGCGTGCGCGCACAACGTTCGGGATCCTGCTGCCGGAGCCGTACGACAGCGCGACGCGGCACGGCGGTGGCTATAGGGCATGGATGTCTCAGCTTGACTCTGCCGGGGATCTTGGAGTTTCCCGGTGCGACAGCGTGATCAACGGGCATGCTCGGATGGTTCCGCCGATCGATGCAGCTGTCGAGGTGCCCGTTGTCCCTCCGCCCACGCTCGGGTCTATCCAGCCAATGGGTCTTCAAAGACTTTCGTATCCGGTGATCGCGCCAATTGGCCCGTGGTGTCGGCTGGTTGGCGGCGTCATCCTGGTGGTGTGTGAGATTCGACTGGAGGACCTGCTGCCGCAGCTGGCCGCGGTACGGGTCGAGAAGGTGGAGGCCGGCGGTGATCTGCTGCGGATCACGGCGCGGACCCGGGACGAGGCTGCAGCTGTCTGCCCGGGGTGCGCGACGACTCGAACTGGGAGCACTCCCGGTACGTGCGGCATGTCGCGGACGAGGCGGTCGGCGGCCGGGCCGTCGTGATCGACCTGTCGGTGCGCCGCCTGTACTGCGAGAACTCCGAGTGCCCCAAGGCCACCTTCGCCGAGCAGGTCACCGGGCTGACGGTACGCTACCAACGGCGCACCCCGGCCCTGCAGCGTGTGGTGAACGCGGTGGCCGTCGCGCTGGCGGGACGGCCGGGGCCCGGCTGCTGGCCGTGCTGCACTGCGCGCTGTCCTGGGCGACCGTCCTGAACTGCCTGATGCGCATGCCGGTGCCGACGCCGGCCATCCCGCGGGTGCTGGGCATCGACGAGTTCGCCCTGCGCAAGGCGCCGGTGGAAACCCAGAAGGCCAGCAGAGCCCGGTCACGGTGCGAGCGCAGGCCCGCGAAGACCTCGGTGTACTTGTCGTCCGGTATTCGGCGCGGGATCCGCTCCGGAACGGTGGGGCGGTAGCGGCCCTTCCGTTCGTTTTTGAACTCGTCCATCGGGTTGTGGTGGGCGTTCGCCCGGCTCTTGCGACGCGAGCGGTCCAGGGGGAAGGGATTGAGCAGCAGCGAACCGGAGTTGGCATCCAGGTGGAAGTCGTAGAACGTCCGCAGCACGGTCTCGCAGTGGGCCTGTGTGCTCTTGGCGTACTTCTTCCCGACGGTTGTCTTGCCGGTCACCGGGTTCGGCGTCCCGGGTGCGGGCTTGTCTGTCGGGCGAACCGGCGGTTTCGCGTCCGGTATTCCGCGGTGGCGCCAGTGCACGCGAACCGGCTTGTCCGCCAGTTGCATCCACAGCATGAAGTCGCGGGCATCCGTCCGGGTCGCCCTGTCCCACTCGATGCCGAGAACCCACAGGAACCGCCACCACCGCAGCAGATCGTTCCCGTACGACCGCAGAGTCGTGGCGGGGGTGTGGCTCGCGAGCAGATCCTTGAAGTACAGCGCGACAGGCTGGACTGGACCGCCGCCGGGGTCCAGGAGTCGGTACGGCTCCCACGGATCACCCGTCTCGTACAGCTTGCCGATCTCAGGCAGCTCGAACGTCGACAGATCCCTCCCGGGACCTCTTGTTTCAGGCACCCCGGGAAATTAGCAGACAAGGCGCCTGACCTGCGAAAACGTCCATCTTAGTTCAGTCAACGAGCCGTAGACCCGGCCGCGCAGCAGCTGTTCGTCTCCGTTCATGCCGTCCAGCCTTGCAGCCGCCACCGACAACGCCCGCGGGACGGCGGGCCCGGCCCGTGCCTCCGCTCACGCAGGCCGGGCCGGGCCGCAGTGCTCAGCGCGCCTTCGGCAGCGCGTTCAGGGGGCAGCGCTCCTCCCCCGCGCCGCGGCCGGCCACGCGCCACACCGGCTCATCGGGCCCGTGCTGGGTCAGCTGTGCCAGTGTCGTGGTCGCCACGATGATCCGGTAGTTCACGCCGTCGATGCGCTGGGCGCGCTTGTGGAAGGCCGCTTCCCGGGTCGCCGGAGCCGCGCGACGCGCGGCGGGAACGAAGACGAACAGCACCGGCGGGAAGGGCCGGTTCAAGGACGGCCCCGCGTAGGTCTCCTGCCAATGGCTGCGCGGGGCCCGGGCAGCGTTGCCGCGTCCGGTCGCCGGCGCGTTGCGGTAGGCGTCGTAGCGCTCCAGTTTGGCGACCAGGCGGGCGTAGGACATGGTGCGGTCGATCTCCACGAACGCGCTGGAGCCGTTGGCCAGGAGCACCACGCCGTCGGGCACCCGGTTCCCGGCCGGAGTGGGGTGGGCGACTTCCACCTGCCAGTCGGCGTGGTCGGCCGCCTCCGCCTGGTGGAAGGCGACGACGGTGTCGACCAGGGCGAGGCCGTGTTCCCGAAGACCCGCCTTGCTGGCGGCGATGCGCTTCCTGGTGGTCCGGCCGGCCCTCGGTTGAAGTTCGCCGGAGGCGGCGGCTTCGGCGAGGCCCGCCGGGGTGCAGTACCAGTAGCTCTGCTGGGCGCGGTGGGTCCGGCCGACCAATGCCGGGGATTCGGCGAGCAGGTTGCGCAGCGCGCGCCGGACGTGGTCGGTGTCCTGTTGGTGGGGCAGCAGCAGCGCCTTGAGCTGGCGGGGTGTGGCCAGGCGCAGCTGAGCAAGGGTGAGCAGTACCTCGCCGCGGATCTCCGCTCCGGCCTTCATCGCCGCCGCCTTGCGGGCCCGGGATGCTTCTCCAGCTACATCAGTAGTAGGAGAAGAGGAGTTGCAACCGGCCGGGGCGGGTGAATCGGGCATCTGATCAGCGACAACGGTCAGACGGCGGCTCGGTGCTGCGGGGCTGGGAGCGGGGCTTGCCACAGGGCTCGCCGTCGCAGCGGTGTCCGCCGGGGCCGGCGGAGTGTGCGGGGTGGGTGCGGTGGTCATCGCGTCCTCGGATCTCCCCGGTCGTACAGGGCCGGATCGGTGACAGGTCCGGCCCGCACGCACAAGGACGTGCGAGCCAGGCTCACCGTGAGGAAGCACCCCTTGTCCGCTGTCTGACGATCAGCGGCGACGGTTGTCCGATTCCTCCTTGACCATCCCCATGTCGAGCGGGTTTGTCCGTGGCCGACGCCACACGGCCCGGCTGATGTTCAGCGGGCGGGACGGGTGTTGGACGGCGAGGCTCCGCGCCGCCAGTCCGAGGGCTTCTGGCCACGGAACGTCTCGCCGCTCTCGATCCGGGCCTTGTTCCGGGCGAACTCCCGCTCGGCTGCGGAGAGCTGCCGAGGGGCGCAGCCGGGGTGTCCCCAGCCGTCGGTCACGTTCGTGATGACCTCGCCCTTGCCGTAGTCCCTGAAGCAGGCCGGGCAGGTGCCCGGGTAGGCGGCCCGGACCGAGCCGCGCGGCAGCGGCACCGCCTTCTTCGCCGCGGTCTTCTTCGCAGCCGGCTTCCCGCCGCCCGCCTTCTTCTTCGCGGCCTGCGCCTGCTTGATCGCCTCGCGCTGCGCCTTGCCGGGCCTCTTCTTCGGCTGCTGGCCCGCGTGCCGCCTTGGCGGCCTTCTGTGCCGGGGTCTGTCCCACAGGCGGATCGTAGAGCCACCGCACGGGTATGGCCGCGCGCCATGCGCGCCGGACACCCCGAGTCCCCGGGGCACTGGCGCGCACCGGGTGCGCGCGGCGCGATGAGTTGTGCACGATGCAGCGCACTCCCCCACCGGATGGTGCGCATCCCCGGATCGGTGCGCGCACCGGGTGCCGGGATGTCCCGCGCTCACTGCTGGTGACGTCGGCGCAGGCGCGCGACCCGCCATGGATTCGGCCGGCCGCCGGGCTACTGCCGCGAGCGCGGCGTTGCTGCGGCTTCGGGGTCGGGTACAGCGCCGCTCGCAGCCGGGCCGCGTCGGTGAGCTGCCGGAGCCGCTCCAGTAGCTCCGGCGAGAGGTACGGCGGGGTCGGGTCAACCATGCGGGCCTCCGTGCATCGGTGGGTTTCCCGCACCCTCACTGCTCCCGGCCGGTGCCGGGGCGTGGGCGCCGGCCACATCCCGGGAGCTGACCCGGCGACTTCGTCTCCCGTCCCGCCGGACGGCCGCGGCCCGTTCAGCGGCCGGGTGCCGCTCCCCCGCCCTGGCTGGGCTGGTGCGTGTGCTGCTGCTGGCTGCCCGGGTCGCACGGCCGGGGCCGGCTGCGCCTGCTTCGTCTGGTTCGCCTGCTCTTCGACCATGCGGCCGCGAGCCTCTGATGCGCGGGTGTGCGCGGCGATACGGGCGAGGTTCTGCGGCGAGGTCATCCAGGTCGCGGGGTCCGTCGTGCGGCCCTCCAGATACTCCTGCGGCATCGCGGCCTGCTGGTGAGCCTGGATGGCTGCGGCCCGCTGCGCTGGAGTCAAAGCGGTATCCCGGCCGGGCTGGTCGACGGCGTGCGGGGCGCCTTGGTCGTGGTCGCCGACCGGCGGCGTGGCTGAAGCCGGAGTTTCATCCCGTACGGCGGGCGGGTCGGTGAGGGCGGCGCGGATCGCGTTCTGCAGGGCGAGGCTGGCGACCCGGGCCCGCTCGTACCGGGACGACTCCCGCGGCGGCTTCCCATCGGCGCCGACGATCCACCAGCGGATGGGCCAGGCGAAGTCGGCGGTGTAGGAGAGCTGATCCGGTGCCGGGGTCCGCCGACCCTTCTGCGGCACGGTGAGCTGACGGCCGTAGCGCTCCAGTGCCCGGTCGGCGATGTGGCTGTCGATGCCGGGCACATAGGCGCGGCCGCGCAGGGTCTCCAGCAGGTGCCGGCGCGCTTCGGCCAGGACGTGGCGGCGGGCGAAGATGCCGCGCATGGTGAAGACGACCGCGGCGACATCGACCGTGGCGAGCGCGGTGTCCACCCATGGCCCCACCCGGGCCCGGATCGCCGCCCCGGCCGCCTGGCACCGCTGAAGCAGCCCGTCGACCATCCGCTGCCCGAACTTCAGGAGCGCGGAGACACGCCACCACGCGAGCAACTGGTCCAGCGGGCGCGGGGTCTTCTTGTCCGGGCGGCTCTCCTGCGCCGCCCACCACGCCAGACCGTGGCGGGCTCGCTCGCCGGGCAGATGACCGTGCTTCTTCACGTACTCGTCGGTGATGCCCTCGAGTACGTCCTCGATCCGCTTGCGGCGGGTGGAGGACCAGTCGATGAGCTCCTGGTCGAGCCCGGCTATCTCCATCACCGGGCGCAGGCCCGGCGTCACCTCCCGCGGCACGGTCGCCAGCCCGAGCTTCTCGCACACCTCGGTGGTCATCTCCAAGGTGTACAGCGCGTCGGCCGCCACGATGTGCTTGTAGAGCCGGACCGTGTCCAGCGCGTATGTAGGCCCGCATTTGGAATGTCCCGTTCCGCTGAAGCGGCCTGGGCCTTCCATGCCGTCTCATTTGAGGGACACGGCATTTCTGTCTCATGATCTTGTCCCTTCTCGGACGTCATCGGTGTCCTTCCGCTCCAGGTCTGCGAGGAAAGATTCGATCCGGGGCAGCAGTCACGGAGCGGTTACCCCTCTGTTCGATTGCGATGGGACGGGTCGTGGGACCGCCCCGTACGCGCGCGACCGGCTGCTTGGGGTACCGCAGAACACGGAGATGGTGTCGCCCGTTCCAGCGGCGGCCCCGGCGATGATTACCGCCGGCGGCCCCAGATGCCGGCGAGCACTGGCCGTGGGGCGAGGACGGTGGTGATGGGGGCGGAGGACGACAGGACGTCGTAGAGGGCGTTGTGCAGGACCGGCCAGTCGCTTGACGCGTCGAAGGCCCGTACGGCGCAGCGGCGGATGAGGCGTACGGCGAGGGAGGGCTTCGGGGCGAGGTAGAGCAGGTTGAGGACCTGGCCGGTGGTCCAGGCCCGGCGAGTGGTGCGGTCGATGGCCTGTTGGAGACGGCGGCTGAAGGCCGGCTGGTGCCCGTGGTGGAGTTGTTCGCGCAGTGCGACGGCGCTGAGGGCCGCGACGGCCATGCCCTGGGCCAGCACGGGGTTGAAGGTGGCAGCGGCATCACCGAGCACGGCGAAGCCGTCGGGCCATCTGTGCGCGAGTCCGGTGCAGTGGCGGCGGCGCCATCGCATGTGGCGTACCAGATGGACGGGGCCGAGGGGTTCGGCGTGGGCGATGAGGTCGGCGACGAGTGGATGGCGTGCGCTGCGTGCGAAGGCGGCGAAGCCCTCCTGTCGCTTCTGTCTGGCGTCCGGTTCGCCGCCGTGGGCACCGAGTAGCGTGACCTGCCACTGTCCCTCTTCGATCGGCCATACACCGGCGGCTCGCACGGGTCCCGTGGTGAGGAAGTCCGGCTGAATGAGGACGAGAGGGAACGCCCGGTCCATGTTGCTCGGGGCGCGGAAGCGTCGGCTGGCATAGCCGGCCCGCCAGTTCACCACGGTCTCGGGGATGGCGGTCAGGCCCAACTCGGTCAGCCAGTGTCCTGCCTTGGATGTGCGGCCTGTCGCGTCAACGACCAGGTCGGCGTGAAGAGTCTCGGTGGCGCCGGTGACGTGGTCGCGAACGCTGACGCCCGTGACGCGCTGTGAGCTGCCCACGAGGCCTATGGCCTGTGTTCTGGTGCGCAGGGAGATCTCGGGTGCAGTAAGGAGGGCCTGTTCCCGCAGCACCCAATCCAGCAGGTCTCGGCTGCACGTGATGACGTAGTGCCGTCCGGGAGTTCGGCGCAGCCAGCCGCTTCCCGCCAGCCACGCGGCGTCGGCGGTCATCTGGATCTTGCGGGCTCCAGTGACGAGCAACCGCTCGATCGTGCCCGGCACCAGAGATTCGACGGCCTGCGCCCCGCCCGACCAGAGCATGTGGCTGTGGCGTGCCTGGGGAACGCCTGGCCGCGCGGCGGGTCCAGAGGACAGGGCGTCGCGTTCGAGGACGGTCACCTTGTCCATATACGGGGCCACTGCCGCGGCGGCCAGGGTGCCCGCCAGTCCGCCGCCCAGGATGACCACGTGGCTCACGTTGTCGGTGCTCCTTGGCCGCTCACGGGGCCGGTCTGGGCGGGCAGGCGGGGAACGGAGCCGTAGCGGCGGGTGCGCCGCGCGTACTGTTCGATCACGTCCCACAGGGTGCGGCGGTCCACTGCGGGCCAGGGGGTGTCGAGGAACAGCAGCTCGGCGTAGGTGGCCTGCCAGGGAAGAAAGTTGGAGGTCCGCTGGTCGCCGCCGGTACGCAGCAGCAGGTCGACGTCGGGCAGTTCGGGGACGTGCAGGTGACGGGCGAAGGCGTGCTCGGAGACGGAGCCGGGGTCGATTCTTCCGGCGACCGCTTCCTGGGCGAGTTTCGCTGCGGCTGCCGTGATCTCGGCGCGGCCGCCGTAGTTCACGCACATAGTCAGGGTCAGTCCGGTGCGGTCACGGGTGGTCCGCTCGTCCTGGAGGAGTTGCTCGATGACATCGGCCGGGAGGCGGGAGCGCGCGCCGGCCCAGCGCACGCGGAGGTCCAGTTTCTCGTCCACCAGGCGACGCACGACCTGGGGAATCTCGTACATCAGGGTCTGCAGTTCGTCGGCCGGGCGTTTCCAGTTCTCGGTGGAGAACGCGTACACAGTCAGGTACTGCAGACCGATCTCCAGTGCACCGTGGACGACGTCGACCAGTGCCTCGACTCCTTGCCGGTGGCCGTCGGTGCGGGGCAGGCCGCGGGCGGTGGCCCAGCGGCCGTTGCCGTCCATCACGATCGCGACGTGGCGCGGCATGGCTTCGCCGGGCAGTTGGGGCGGGCGGACGCCCGAGGGGTGGGGAGGCGGAGCGACGGGCGGGTGCCGCTGGCCGGCGGGCGAGCGCGTCGCTTCGGCCCCGCCGGGCCCTTCGGGCGTCGCTGCCGGTGCGAGTTCTGGCGGGCAGGGCTGGACGGGGAAGGGGAACAGGGCCCAGGCCAGCGCGGCCTTCGCCCGGGCAGGCAGCAGCAGGCGCAACCGGGCGCCTCTCGGCAGGGCCGGGCGGCGGTGCAGCAGCGCGGCGGGGGCGTCGGCCGCGGTCTTCAGGCGCAGCCGGTAAAGGTCGGTGTAGGCGCCGAGCGCGATGCCGACCGCCGGATGCACCACCGGCGGCAGCGGGGTGCGGTCCAGCCCTGCGCGGGCCCGGCCGGCCAGGCGGCGCACCAGTTCCTCGAACGCCAGGGTGGCGCGCCGGGCCAGCAGGTCTGTCCGGCGTACGCCGGCCTCGTCGAGGGCTTCCTGCGGCAGCGCCACGTGGCCGCGGTCGAGGTCGTCGCAGAGGTCGACGAGGGCGTCAGTGAGGTAGATCGCCTCGACGGCGGTGTGGCAGGCGATGGCCGCGTCCGGCACGCCTGCGGCGATCGCCTCCGGTTCGGCGGACAGGCCCGCGGCCCGTAGCAGCAGTGAGCCCGCGCGCAGCACGAGCGGTGTGTTGATCAGGCTGTTGTAGTGCCGCCACTCCTGCCAGGTGGTGAACTGCCGTCCGTTAACGTCCTGGCGGAGCTCCTCGAACAGGGTGTGCAGGAATCCCGGCGCCAGGTTCCAGGTCAGCATGGTGTGGATCAGTGCCTGCCGCACCGGGTCGCTGCCGCGGCCCTCGCGAAGGTCCGCGTCGAACGCCGAGATCCACGCTTCCAGCCGCCCGGCTCGCCCGGGATCCGCCTCGCCGGCGGATCCGACTGCGTCGGCCAGGTCGTCCACGGCCCGGACGGCGCCGTACAGCGCCCAGGTCGCGGTCCGCAGCGGGGGCGGCAGCAGCAGCGAGACGGCGTACTCGATCTCGCCCGTCGCGCGGGTGGCGCGGCGGCACGCCTCGTAGCCGCGGCGCAGCTCCGCAGCATGGATGCCGCTGCGCCGGTAGACGACGGCGGCGGGCACGGCGGGAGAAGTCACCTCACGCCTCCTCTTCTGGGGTCGAAGGTGCTTGCTGGGGGATCCATGCCAGGGTCAGGGCACTGCCGACGGCGGTGAGCAGGAAGCCCAGCAGCAGGCCGCCGAGGTTGGCGGCGACCAGGCTGACCAGGGACAGCACTGCGGCCAGGACGCCGGAGAAGTAGCGCAGGGCGGGGTTGCGCCACGTCGTCATACCCGCGACGACGAACAGCGCACCGAGGGCCCACGAGGCGGCGCCCGCGGTGCCGGTGAACCGCAGGAAGCCCAGCCCCACCCAGGAGACGCAGATCAGCTCAAGTCCGCCGAGGCCCAGCAGCAGCCCCGCCGCGAACGGCCGGCCCCGACGCCACCCGGGTCGCATCGCCGTGGTCATCGGGTGGGTCCCGGCTTGCAGCCGCCCGCTGTCCGGCGCAGATCGATGGTGACACCCCGGGACGTGATCGTCCCGGCGGTGAAGGCATGCGGCTGTGTGGTCACCGCGGTGCCATTGACCCTCTGCGCGCCGACGGTGAACAGTCCCGTGGGCTCCTGCACGGACACCTGCGGGGTGCTGAACCTCGCGCCGGAGAACTTCACCGACCCGGCTGTCGCCTTGCCCGCCTCCACCGTCAGGCCAGAGGCAGAGGCGTGCTCGATACGCACGACGACCGTCACCGCTCCGACGACCGGCAGGTGGGCGGTAGAGGTGACGCAGGCGTCCTCCACGCTGGCCTGCTCCATCCGCGTGGTCAGCGCCGGCAGCAGCCCGCCACGGCCCGAGGCGCCCGGGGAGGCCGACACACCCGACCCGGACACCCGCGCGGCATGCACCGTGACAGGAACCTCCCCGGCAAAGGCCACCGATACGGCTCCCGCAGCGCTCCCGGCCAGCAGGGCGGAGGCACCGACGAGGAGGGGAGTCAGCGCCAGAGCGAACCGCCAGCGGCTCGTGCGCCCGCCGCATGTCCGCACGGGGAAGTCGTTATCGATCACGACCAGCCCAACGACCGTCCCGGACCGAAGTACCGCCAAGCCCACGATCGACTGATACGACACCGCGGCCGGTTGCCTCGCCGGGTATGGATACCCGGGGTGACGTTCACCCACCGGGCCTCGTGGCTGTGAACGATCTTCGAGCCACGCCAGGCTGCTGCCAAATCGGTCTCCCCTCTCGACCATGCTGCCGAAGCGCCTCGTCCGCTCCCCCCAGTTCCCGGCCCGACTGTTGGCCCGCCTCGGTGCGCGGCGCAGGTGGCCTGATGCCGCGCGGTCCGTGGGCGGCACCACAGTCGAGCGCCGATTACCGATGAGACGCTTGCCTTCGGCAGGATGGCCGCCATGACCGAGATCCGCACCCCCCGCCTCCTCCTGCGCCGCTGGCATGACGACGACCTTGCGCCTATGGCGGACATCAACGCGGACCCGCAGGTCATGCGCTGGATCGACGACGGCTCGGTGCGCGACCTGGACAGCACGGCGCAGGACATCGAACGGTGGGAGGAGGAGTGGGACGAGGAGGGCTTCGGTATCTTCGCCGTCGAGCTGCTGGCCTCGGGCGAACTCGCGGGCTTCACGGGTCTGTCCGTGCCCGAGTTCCTGCCGGAGGTGCAGCCCGCTGTGGCGATCAGCTGGCGACTCGGCTCACAGTTCTGGGGCCAGGGGTACGCGTCCGAAGCCGCCCACGCCACGCTTGAGTTCGCGCTCCAGGACCGTGGACTCGACCGCGTCATCAGTATCAGCCGTCTGGGTGACGAAGCTTCCGAGAACGTCATCCGCAAGCTCGGCATGGCGCCGGAGCACGAGACGACACACCCGATGTACGGCTTTGCGCTGAGCGTTCACAGCATCGATCTCACCGAGTTCCACGGGTGAACCGGCTGTGCCGTCGGATCATGCACGTTCACGGAACTGCGGCCAGACCCCGATTTCATGAGCGTCCACACGGCGGCGATGCGTTCCGGGGCGGCGCCCTCCCCCTGATAGGCCAGGAAGGCTTCAATGTGGATGTCCTTCCGAGCCGCGCATGTCTGCCGGCGACACGGAGCGAGTGAGGGCGGGGTTCTCGTCCGGTCGGCGGGCGCGGGGGTGGCAGGTCATGGGCAGCGGGCCGGGGGAGATGACGATGCGGGCGCGTGGCCGGTAGCGGTGTCCCGGTACGGTGCGCAGTTGCCAGCGGGCAGCGATGGTGGCCACGGCGGTGAGGATCTGGTTCATCGTCAGGGCGTCGCCGATGCACTTGCGCACCCCCGCGCCGAAGGCGATGTCGGAGCAGCGTGCCAGGCTCCTCGCGCGGTCGGGCAGCCAGCGGTCGGGGTCGAAACGCAGTGGGTCCGGGTGGACTGCGGGATTGCGGTGTACCGCGTAGGTGCAGTAGGCGAGTTCGGTGCCGGCCGGGAGTTCGGCCGTGCCGAGGCGTACGGGGACGAGGGCGCGCCGGCCCAGCATCCAGGGAGCGGGGTGCAGGCGCAGGGTCTCCTTGACGACCCGCCGGGTGTAGTCGAGCGCGGGCGGGTCCTCGGCCTGCACGGGCTGCCCCTGGAGGACGGAGTCGATCTCCTCGTGCATCCGCTGTTCGATGTCGGGATGCAGCGCCAACTCGTAGAAAACGTGGGGCAGTACATCCTTGAGGCCGTGCGTCGCGGCCCAGAGCAGGAACAGTGTGTCGGCAATGATCTGCTGGTCGTCGAGCGGCTCGTCGGTGTCGGGGTAGCGGGCCCGCAGGAGCTGGGAGAGGACGTCGTCGCCGGCCGCACCCTGGCTGCGGTGGTGGACCAGGGAGGCTGCTACGGCGGTGCGCAGGCCGGACAGCGCTCGCAGGAACCTTCCCGTGCCGGGTACGTGCCTGACGTGGGCGAGTGCTGGGAGGGCGAGGCGCCAGTACATGCCGGTGGTGGTCCGGGAACTCAGGGCCGCGAGTTCGGCATTCACCCGGTCGAGGGCCGGTGTGTCGCCGCATACGGCGCGGGCGTTGACGCGGTAGGCGAGGCGGGCCATCTCCTTGTCCACGCGGATGGTTGCGCCCGGAGCCCAGCCGGCGACGGCCTCTTGCGCGGCCTTCCGGATCGCCGGTGTCCGGGCGGCGATCCGGAAGGGGTGGAACGCCGGTTGCACGGCACGACGGTGCCGGAGGTGTGAGGCGAAGAGTGTCAACCCGTCGAAGCTCATGTCCATCACCAGACTGACGCCGAACTGGGAGCCGATTCCGGCGGTGATGCGTGCCTGGGAGTAGCTGCGGGCGTCGGCCACCAGGACCTGGTGAAGGAGTTCCGGGGAGTTGACGAGATAGACGTCGGGCGTGAAGGCCGGGCCCCGCATCCGCACCAAGGGGCCCAGTTCGTTGAGTGACGTCATGAAGCCGAGCGGGTCGCACAGGAGCTTCAGGCCGTGCCCGAGCAGGGGCAGTGCTCCAGGAGCGGTCGGGACGGGGGTGGGAGGCACGGAAACAGCCACGGGCCCTCTCTGTATCGGATTATGCGCACATGCTGTGATCGGTAATGTACCGGCCGTAGCGGAAGGCGGGGTGGGGTGTTGTGCACGAGGTGCTCGTCGTGGGCTCCGGGTTCGGCGGAAGCGTCGCGGCGCTGCGGCTGGCGGAGAAGGGCTACCGCGTCACGGTCCTCGAGGCCGGGCGCAGGTGGCGGCCGGAGGACTTCGCCACCTCCCCCTGGCAGGCGCACCGTCTGCTGTGGGCGCCCTGGCTCGGCTGGCGCGGCATCGCCCGCCTGCGGGTACGGCGTCGGCTCGCCGCGCTGACGGGCATCGGAGTCGGCGGCGGGTCCCTCGTCTACGCGGGGGTGCACTACCGGCCCGACGCGACCGTCTTCCGTGACCTCTGCTGGGATCCGTCCCTGGACTGGGAGGGCGAACTCGCCCCCCACTACGCGTTGGCGGAACGGATGCTGGGCACCACACCCGTCCCCAGGCAGGCGGCAGGGGATGACGCCCTGCGTCGAGCGGCCGACGCTCTCGGGGTGCCCGGCGGTGTCCAGGCCACCCGGGTCGGCATCCACTTCGGCCCACCCGGCCGAGCAGTGCCGGACCCCTTCTTCGACGGCCGGGGCCCTGCCCGCGCAGGCTGCTCGGAGTGCGGCCGGTGCACCCTCGGCTGCCGCGCCGGGGCGAAGAACTCCCTGGACCACAACTACCTGCACCTCGCCGAACGGGCCGGAGCCGACATCCGGCCCCTGACCGAGGCCCGGACACTGGTACCGCAACCGGACGGGAGCTGGCGCGTGCACACGCGCCACGGCACCGGTATCGCCCGGCACCGCGCAGTACTGTCGGCGCATCAGGTCATTCTCGCGGCCGGGGCCTGGGGCACCGCGGAACTCCTGCACCGCTCCCGGCCCCACCTGCCGAAACTGTCACCCGCGCTGGGCACACGCACCCGCACCAACCGCGAGGTGTTCGCCGCCGTGTCCGCGGAAGGCTTCGACACCGGGCCCGGCGTCGCGATCAGCTCCGCCCTGCGACCGCACCCGGACCTCCTCGTCCAGCTGTGCCGACTCGGACCGGGCTCCCATCCGGCCGCACTGCTCACGCGAACGGCCGGCCTCTCCTGGCGGACCTTCGGCCGTCGTACCGCCGTACTCTTCGCCATGGAGCAGGGCGACTCCCACCTGACCAGCCGCTACCGACGCGGAAGGCTGACCCTCCACCGAGGAAGCCCACAACCCGAGCCGGTACGACTGGCCACGGCCGAGGCCGTGGCGCACCACTACGCACAGCAGATCGGCGGTCGGGCCGCTCTGCTGTGGAACACAGCCCTGGGCCTGCCGGTCACCGCCCATCTGCTGGGCGGCTGCCCGATCGGCAGCGACCCCGCCACCAGCGTCGCCGACCTCTACCACCGCATCCACGGCTACCCGACCCTGCACATCACCGACACCTCCGCCGTACCCGGCAACCTCGGCGTCAATCCCGCACTCACCGTGACCGCGATGGCCGAACGAGCCTGCGCCGCCTGGCCCGACGTGGGCCATCCCGATCAACGCCCCGCCCAGAGCGAGCCGTACCGGCGCGTACCGCCCCCGAAGACGGAGGACGCCCTGTGACCCACCCTCTGTTCGTCCGCCTCGCCACCAGCCGTGTCGTCCTCCGTATCGCCCCTCATGTGCTGCCGCGCTGCGACCTGTTCATCCACCGCCTGACCCGGGGCCGACTCCTGCCTAGCAGACTCGTCCTGAACACGATCGTGCTGGGCACCACCGGCCACCGCAGCAAAACCCCACGCGCCACCCCCCTGGCCGCGCATCGCGCGGCAGACGGAACCTGGCTGGTAGTCGGCAGCAACTTCGGCCGGTCCCACCACCCGGCCTGGAGCACCAACCTCCTGCACTGCCCCCACGCCACAGTCACCGCCCAGGGACTTTCCTGGCAGGTCAGGGCCCGCCAACTCACCGTCCACGAAAAGGAACAGCAGCGCAACCGCATCCTGCTGGCCATCCCCTTCTACGACACCTACGCCGCCCGCGCCGGCCGGGACATCCGCGTCTTCAGCCTCACCCCGATCACCGCCCCACCCGCCGATGGCCCCGCTCAGGCATGAGCACACAACCGGCAGAGGACAGACGCTCGTCCAGGTGAATCACGGTGGCACGGCTCATCGCCGCCGAAGCGATCAAGATGTGGCCTGGGACACCATCCGCCACCGCCCGGCACACGGTTCGCAACGACCGCTGCCCGCCCGGGAATCCGACCTCCCACAGCAGTCCCGGCACTCGGGCGGTTCCCCTTCCGGGTCCCTCGTCGCGGTCGTCACCGTTCGGCCAGCAAGCCGGTGAGGACGCGGTCCGGGGTGAGGGGGAGTTCGCGGAACCGGATGCCGGTGGCGTGGTGGACGGCGTTGCCGAGGGCGGCGGCGGTCCCGACGATGCCGATCTCGCCGATGCCCTTGCTGCCCATGGGGTTGAGGTGCGGGTCGTCCTCCTCGATCCAGTCGGCCTCGATGCCGGGGACATCGGCGTGGGCGGGCACGTGGTAGGAGGCGAGGTCGGCCTCGGTGAAGTCGCCGAACGGGGCGTCCATGGTGCTGCCCTCGGTCAGGGCCATGCCCAGGCCCATGATCATGCCGCCGACGAACTGGGAGCGCGCGGTGCGGGCGTTGAGGATCCGCCCGGCGGCGAAGACGCCGAGCATCCTGCGGGCCCGTACCTCGCCGGTGACGGTGTCGACGGCGACCTCGGCGAAGTGGGCGCCGAAGGCGTGCCGGGCGTACGGGGAGTCGGCGTCCGCCCGGCCGGCGGTGTCGGAACGGACCAGGAGACCCTCGGCGGGCAGCGGACCCGGGTGCTCGGCGAGCCGGGCCGCCAGGGCGGCGCACGCCTCGTGCACGGCCCAGCCCCATGAGGCGGTGCCGGAGGAGTCGCCGGCCAGCGACGCCGGGGGCAGGTCGCTGCGGCCCACCTCGGTGCGCACCCGGTCCAGGGGCGCGCCGAGGGCGTCGGCGGCGACCTGGGCGAGGACGGTGCGCGCGCCGGTGCCGATGTCGGCCGCGTTCACCCTGATGAGGAAGGTGCCGTCGGGCAGGACCTGGGCGGTGGCGGTCGACGGCCGGATCAGGACCGGGTAGGTCGCCGCGGCCACTCCGGTGCCGATGAGCAGTGGGCCCTCGATCCGGGAGCGCGGGCGCGGGTCACGCCGGTCCCAGCCGAAGCGGCGGGCGCCCTCGCGCAGGCACTCGGCGAGGTGCCGGCTGCTGAACGGCTTGCCGCTGCCGGGTTCCCTCTCCGGATCGTTGCGGATCCGCAGCTCGACGGGGTCCACGCCGAGGGCCCCGGCGAGTTCGTCGACCGCCGACTCCAGGGCGTACATGCCGGGGGCCTCGCCGGGGGCGCGCATCCAGGACGGGCTGGGGACGTCCAGCGGCACCACCCGGTGGGAGCTGAGCAGGTGCTGGGCGGTGTACATG
This sequence comes from Streptomyces sp. NPDC051172, assembly GCF_040682555.1. Taxonomy (NCBI): domain Bacteria; kingdom Bacillati; phylum Actinomycetota; class Actinomycetes; order Kitasatosporales; family Streptomycetaceae; genus Streptomyces; species Streptomyces sp. NPDC051172. The sequence goes on along the minus strand of NZ_JBFBBE010000153.1, from coordinate 2,859 downwards.
ACGCGGGACGGCACCGCGGCCTGCTCCACGAACTCCCTGACGTGCGAGGTGTGCGTGGTGACCTCGTGCAGCACCGCGGTGAGGTGTCCGTCGGCGGTGGCGCCGAGGCGCAGCCGGTGCAGGGTGGGGGCCCGGTGGCCGACGACGGTGGGCATGTATCCGCGGGGGTAGGCCACCGTGACCGGCCGGCCCGTGTGCCGTGCGGCCATGGCGGCGAGGACGACGTCGGGGCGCGGGGTGCCCTTGGAGCCGAAGCCGCCGCCGACGTGCTCGGCCACCACGGTGACGTGCTCCTCGGGCAGGTCGAAGAGACCGGCGAGCACGGACTGGACGGTCGTGCTGCCCTGGCTGGAGGTGTACACCGTCAGCCGGTCGCCGTCCCAGTGCGCGGTGCTCGCGTGCGGTTCCATGGGGTGGTTGTGCAGGGGCGGCACCCGGTACTCGGTGTCCAGGCGGACGTCGGCGGCGGCGAAGGCGCCGTACGGGTCGCCGTGTTCGAGGCGGCCCGGCTGAGCGCCCCCTTCGGGCTCGTAGGCGTCCGGGTGGTCGGGGCGGAGTACGACGTCGTGGTGCTCGGTGGCGTAGCCGACGCGGACGGCCCGGGCGGCGGCGCGGGCCGCCTCCAGGGTCTCGGCGACAGCCAGGGCGACGCACCAGCCCCGGTGCGGCACGTGTCGGTTCTGCAGGACGGCGAGGGTGGCGTCGTCCGTCTCGCCGAGGCGCGGGGCGTCGCCGGGGGTCAGCACGGCGAGGACGCCGGGCAGCGCGAGCGCGGCCGAGGTGTCCACGCCGGTGACCCGGCCCCGGGCCACGGCCGCTGGCACGGGCCAGGCGTGGACGCGGCCGGACACCGGGTACTCGGCGGCGTAACGGGCGTTACCGGTGACCTTCTCCCGCCCTTCCCGCCGCGCGGCGGGCGCCCCGAGGGCGGTGCCGGTGCGCGGGGTGGGGTGGGGGTCCTGTTCCAGGGCGCCGGTATGAGGCTGTCGGCCCTCGTCGGATTCACCCGAGGCGGCGGAGGCGGCGCGGGTGACGAGGTCGTCGTGCGGCAGACCGGTCCCGGGGAGCGGGCCGCCGTGCTCCAGTGGGTCGTTCGCCATCGGTTCTCCTGGGGTCGGCCGGGTCCGGAAGAGGTCAGGCCGTCGCGGGTGCGGGGGCGAGGCGGTTCAGGACGTCCAGGGCGAGGTTGCGGGCCAGGGGCACCTTGTAGGCGTTGTCGCGCAACGGCTCGGCGCGGTCCAGTTCCAGGGCCACGGCGCCCTCGAAGGCCTCGGGGGTCGCCGCCGCGCCCAGCAACGCCGTCTCCGCGTGGTGGGCTCGCCAGGGCCGGTGGGCGAGGCCGCCGAAGGCGAGCCCCACCTGGTCCACGACGCCGTCCGCGACCCGCAGGACGACGGCCACGGAGGCCAGGGCGAAGGCGTACGAGGCACGGTCGCGGGCCTTGCGGTAGGCGGAGGGCACACCGGCCCGGCCGGCCGGCAGCAGGACGCCTGTGATCAGCTCACCGGGACGGATCTCGGTGTCCCGCTCCGGACGGACCCCGGGCAGCCGGTGGAAGTCGGCCACCGGGATGCTGCGCCCGCCCTCGGCGCCGTACAGCTCGACCCGGGCGTCGAGGGCCGCCAGGGCGACGGCCATGTCGGAGGGGTGGGTGGCGATGCAGTGCGGGGAGTGGCCCAGCACGGCATGGTCGCGGTGCACACCGTCGCGGGCACCACAGCCGCTGCCCGGCTGCCGCTTGTTGCAGGGTTTGTCGAGGTCCTGGAAGTAGGGGCACCGGGTGCGCTGGAGCAGGTTGCCGCCGGTCGTGGCGGCGTTGCGGAGCTGTCCGGAGGCGCCCGCGAGGAGCGCCCGGGACAGTACCGGGTAGCGGTCGCGGACCAGCGGGTGGGCGGCGAGATCGCTGTTGCGGACGGTGGCGCCTACGCGCAGCGCGCCGTCCGGCAGTTCCTCGACCGAGTCCAGCGGCAGCCGGCCGACGTCGATGAGGACGCCAGGGGTCTCCACGCCGAGTTTCATGAGGTCGACGAGGTTGGTGCCGCCGGCGAGGTAGTGGGCGCCAGGGTGGGCCGCGTAGGCCTCGACGGCCTCCTCGACGCCGGTGGGCCTGAGGTATCCGAAGCCTTTCACCCGATCACGTCCTCCACCGCCTCGACAATGCGCGGATAGGCGCCGCACCGGCACAGGTTGCCGCTGAGCCGCTCGCGGATCTCGGTCCCGTCCAGCGGCACGGGCCGGCCGGAGGGCTCCGCCGGGTCGGTGACGTGGGACGGGTGACCGGCAGCAGCCTCGGCGATCATGCCCACGGCGGAGCAGATCTGCCCGGGTGTGCAGTAGCCGCACTGGAAGGCGTCGCGTTCCAGGAAGGCCCGCTGGAGGGGGTGCAGTTCCTCGCCGTCGCCGCTGAGGCCCTCGATGGTGGTGACCTCGCTGCCGTCGAGGGTGACGGCGAGCAGCAGACAGCCGTTGACGCGGCGCCCGTCCACCAGGACGGTGCAGGCGCCGCACTGGCCGTGGTCGCAGCCTTTCTTGGACCCGGTGAGGCCCAGGTCCTCGCGGAGCAGGTCCAGCAGGACCCGCCGGTGGTCGACGAGCAGGGTATGGGGTTTGCCGTTGACCCGGAGGGTGATCTCCGAGTGCGGGTCGAGCGGTTTTTCGCTGGTCATGGCAGGGAGGGTCTTCCGGACGGGTCGTAGTGTCCGTGCACACCGCGTATCCAGGCTGCGACGCCTCACACGTCCCGGCCACTCCAGGGCACCCCGCGGCCCCCGTCGCCGGGCCGCACGCGAATCCCGTCGCCGGAACCTTCAGAGCAACATTTGAGGTTCGGTCCGGCCGGCCCGGCTCACCGCAGCACAC
>NZ_JBFBBE010000152.1:0-19331 GCF_040682555.1 Streptomyces sp. NPDC051172 | reverse complement strand
GGTCCCCCTGGACGTGAAGGTTGAGGTTCGCGCCTCCGTTCTGGACGTCCCAGCCAGCCGCCCTGAGGCGAGGAATCAAGCCCTGGACGGGCTGCGATACACCGCCCGTGCCAGGCGGGTCGCCGCTGCCGCGCGGGGGCGGCTGTCGGGCCCCCGCCGCCGTGGATGCACCGTGTTCGCCAGCAGCACCAAGAACGTGTCCGTCGCCGGATCCAGCACCACCGACGTCCCCGTGAACCCCGTGTGCCCAGCCGCTCCCCGCCCCGCCAGCTCTCCCATGAACCACGCCTGGTCGACGGCGAAGCCGAGCCCCGGCGGGCTCAGCAGCAGTTCCACGAAGTCGGTGCCGAGGATGCGGGCGGGCCCGTAGGAACCCCCCGCGAGCAGAGTCCGGCAGAAGACAGCCAGGTCACGCCCGGTCGAGAAGAGGCCCGCATGGCCCGCGATGCCGCCCAGCGCCCAGGCGTTCTCGTCGTGGACGACACCACGCACCATCCCCCGGTCGGCCTTGGCCCACGGCCGCCGCTGATCCTCCGTGGCCGCCGCCCCGGGACAGGGTCCGAAATCCGTCGACAGCATTCCCAGCGGACGGGTGATCCCGTCATGGATCAGGACGTCCAGGGTCCGCCCGGAAACCCGCTCCAGAACGAACTGCAGCAACAGGAAGTTGAGATCGGAGTACGCGTACGTACCGGGCACCCCGATCGGCACCTCCGCCCGCAGCCTCTCCAACCGCTCCGCGTCGTCGGCGCAGTCGTACAGCGGAAGTTCGGGCCGCAGCCCGGAGGTGTGAGTGAGCAGCTCCCGCACGGTGATCCCGTGCCGGACCGCCGCACGGAACTCGGGCAGATACGCCCCGACCCGCGCATCGATGCCGAGCGTGCCCCGCTCGATCTGCTGCACGGCGGCGACCGCAGTGAACAGCTTGGTCAGAGAGGCCACGTCGACGGGTGTGTCGACGGTCATCGGGACCCGGTCCGAGGGCGGGAGTTCGACGCCGCGGTCCGTGTCGGGGTCGTAGGCCGAGTACCTGACGGCCCAGCCCGCCGCCTCCTCGACGGCGATCACCGGCCCGCGCCCGGCGACGACGACGGTGCCCGCGGCCCAGGGGCGGTCACCGGTGGTGAGGTCGTGGACCTCCTGGACGAGGTGACGGAGTTCGCCGGGGTCGAGTCCGGCCCGCTCGGGACTGTCCCTGCGCAGTCTCGGTGCGCTCAGCTCCCCGCTCCTTCCACCCTGGTACGGCCGCTCCGGGGTCGGCACATTCCCACGAAACAGCCCAGTGCCACCAGCGCCGCGGCCAGTTGGACGACGGCCATCGGGACGGCGGTGTGCTCTCCGGCGATCCCGACCAGCGGGGAGGCGACGGCGCCGATGAGGAACGAGGAGGCCCCGAGCAGCGCGGACGCCGAACCGGCCGCGTGCTTGGTGCGCATCAGGGCGAGGGCCTGGGCGTTGGGCAGGGTCACCCCCATCGCGGACATCAGGACGAAGAGGGCCGCGGCGACGGGCGCCAGGCCGACCTTGCCGAAGACTCCGGTGGACATGAGCAGGAGAGCAGTCGCCGCGGCGATGACGACGAGCAGGCCCGCGCCCAGCGCCCGGTCCAGGCGGACCCTTCCGACCAGCAGCTTTCCGTTGATCTGGCCCACGGCCACCAGGCCCACCGAGTTCAGGCCGAACAGCAGGCTGAACGTCTGCGGGGAGGCGCCGTAGATCTCCTGGATCACGTACGGCGAGGCCGATATGTAGGCGAAGAGCGCCGCGAACGCGAACCCTCCGGCGAGCATGAAACCGGTGAAGGGCAGGTCGGCGAGGAGGCGGCGCATCGAGTGCAGGGCCTCGCCGACTCCCCCGCCGTGCCTCCCCCACTCTCGGCTTCGCTCGAGCGGGGGGACCCCCATGGCCGCGGGAAGGGTCTCGGGCAGCTTCGTCCAGACGAAAGCGGTCAGCACCGTGCCCACCACCGTGAGCACCACGAACACACCCCGCCAGTCCGTCACCCGCAGGATCTGCCCGCCGATCAGCGGCGCGACGATCGGGGCGACCCCGCCGATCAGCATGAGAGTGGAGAAGAAGCGGGCCATCGCCGCGCCGTCGTACAGGTCGCGGACCACCGCGCGTGCAATGACGATCCCCGCCGCGCCCGCCAGCCCCTGCGCGAGCCGGAATGCGACCAGCAGCTCGACGGTCGGCGCGAAGGCGCACAGGACGGTCGAGACGACGTAGGCGACCATGCCGATCAGCAAGGGCCGGCGGCGGCCCCACCGGTCGCTCATCGGGCCGGCCACCAGCTGTCCCAGCGCCATCCCGAGCAGGCAGGCGGTGAGCGTGAGCTGGACGGTGGCCGCGGGCGCGTGCAGGGAGTTCGTGACCTCGGGGAGCGACGGCAGGTACATGTCCATCGCCAGCGGGGGCGTCGCGGTGAGTCCGCCGAGGATCAGGGTGACGAGCAGTCCGGTGCGGGGAACGGTACGGGCGGCGGCCGGTTCCGTTCCCGGTCCGGCCGCCTGCTCTATGTGCGGTGTCGACATGTCCGGTGTCGACGCCCCCTGCTCGGGCATGTGCCCCTCCCTCTCCGAGTGCTACGCCCCTATGGTCTCAGCTCGCACACAGTGCCGAATGTCACTTGCCCCTCGTTCTGCCCGGACCCGGATGGCGGACGGTCTCGTCCCGCATGCCGGACCCTCGCCTACGCTGCGGGCCCATGAATGCCATGGAGACTGAGAAGCAGGGGACCGGTGGGCAGTCGAGGATCGCGGTGGTGACCGGTGCCGGCTCCGGCATCGGGCGGGCGGTTGCCGTGGAGTTGCTGCGTGCGGGCTGGTCGGTGGCGCTGGCGGGGCGGCGCCCCGGGACGCTGGAGGAGACGGCGGCGCTGGTGCCGGGCGGCGCCTGTCTCGCCGTACGGACCGACGTCTCACGGCCCACGGACGTGGCCGCACTGTTCGCCGCCACCGTCGAGCGGTTCGGGCGGGTGGACCTGCTGTTCAACAACGCGGGGACGTTCGGTCCCGGCGGGGTGCCGGTCGAGGAGCTGGAGTACGAGGCCTGGCGGCATGTGGTGGACACCAACCTCAACGGGGCGTTCCTGTGTGCGCAGGCGGCGTACCGGCAGATGAAGGAGCAGGACCCGCAGGGCGGACGGATCATCAACAACGGTTCGATTTCCGCGCATACGCCTCGGCCGCACTCCGTCGCCTACACGGCGACCAAGCACGCGCTGACCGGGCTCACCAAGTCGCTCTCGCTGGACGGGCGGCCGTACCACATCGCGGTCGGGCAGATCGACATCGGCAACGCGGCCACCGACATGACCGCGCGCATGCAGACCGGAGCGCTGCAGGCCAACGGCGAGATCGCGCCCGAGCCGGTGATGGATGTCGCCGATGTGGCGCGCACGGTGCGGCACATCGCCGAGCTGCCGCTGGAGGCGAATGTGCAGTTCGCGACGGTTCTGGCGACCGCGATGCCGTATGTGGGCCGCGGCTGACCGGACCTGCGGATCCTCAAATCGTCAACTTGCACAAACGGAATTAGTGAGTCCGGACCATTGCGCCCGGTCGTGGACTTATGCTCAAATCTCCTCCACAAGAACTTCACACTTGGGGGAGTGCAGTTCCGTAGGCCAAACCGAGGGGGGATGCGGCAGCCGTTCCATCGCATCGGGTGGGGGTGGATCTCGCGTGGGACCGCGAGGTACGCACCGGTGCATGGAACGGCTGCCGCGAACGTCAGTTGGCGTGTCTGCCGCCGCCCTTGCCGCGTCTGCGCAGCGCCCAGACGCCGCCCGCGAGCAGGGCGATCGTGCCGCCCGCGCCCTCCAGCAGCCGCCAGGCCGAGGGGTCGTCCGACCCCGCGCCCGGGGCGCCGGCCGCCGCCTGGGCCGTCGTGCGGGTGGGTGTCGCCCTGGCCCCGCCCTCGCTGAGCGGCTCGACCAGCGTGCCCACCGGTTCGGCCGAACCGCCGTGCGTGAAGCCCCAGTCGAGCAGCGCGGCCGTCTCCTCGTAGACGGCGTTGGAGCCGGCCTTGGGGTGCATCACGGTGGCCAGCAGGGTCCGGCCGCCGCGGGTGGCGGCACCGGTGAAGGTGTTGCCGGCGTGGCTGGTGTAACCGTTCTTGACGCCGATCAGCCCGTCGTACGTCTTCAGGCCCCACGCGCCCGTGAGCAGGCGGTCGGTGTTCTGGATCTGGAAGGTCTTCCTGCCGCCGGCCGGGAAGTCGGCGATCCTGGTGTGGCAGTACTCGCGGAAGTCGGCGTTCTTCAGTCCGTGCCGGGCGAAGAGGGTGAGGTCGTAGGCGGAGGACAGCTGGCCCTCGTGGTCGAAGCCGTCGGGGCTGACCACATGGGTGTCCAGGGCCTGCAGGTCCTCGGCCTTGGCCTGCATCTCGGCGACCGTCTTCGCCACTCCCCCGTTCATATGGGCGAGCACATGCACGGCGTCGTTGCCGGAGCGAAGGAAGACCCCCTGCCACAGCTGCTCGACGGTGTATGTGATCCCGGGCTTGACCCCGACCAGGCTGGAGCCGGCCGGGATGTCGGCCAGGTCGGCGTCGGTCACCTTGTACCGCTGACTGCGCGGGAACTTCTTCAGGACCGTGTCGGCGAAGAGCATCTTCAGTGTGGACGCGGGCGGCAGGCGCCGGTGCGCGGCGAACGAGGCGAGCACCTCTCCGCTCGCGCAGTCGGCGACGATCCAGGCACTTGCGGTGAGTTTCCCGGGCAGACCTGTGGCGCCGCTCACCTGAATTCCGTTACGGGCGAGTCGCTCACCGCCGACGACGGTGCCGACAGCGGATGCAGGAGTCGCCGAGGCAAGCGGAATGGCGGCTGCGGCAAGGCCGAGAGCGGCACGCCGGGACAGCGGAGAAATACCGTGCATCCCGGGACCGTAACACCCACCCAACAGCAGTTTCCTGGCAGTACGCCGTCTACGGCATAGGAATTGCCTGTCTTACGGAATTCTGACCCGGCAACCGACTTTCTCCCTCCTGGCACATCTTTTACTCAGTTTGGCTCAAAGGTTTCTCCCTGGCTTGTGGCTGCGCCCACAGCGGCCGCCAAGAACCTTCGAGGAACGCGATGTCCGACATCTGTCTCAAGCGCGAACCGGCCCGCAGAAAGAAGGCGGCCCTGGTCATCACCGTCAACGTCGAACGACGCGAGCCCGCGGCCGAGGGGGCCCACAGGCCCTTGAGGCACTGGAGGAGAAGCGGCTGAAGGTGCTGCCGGCAGACGAGTCCCCCGGCAACCTCGACGAGGGCACCCACAACTCCTCCATCGCCCGCCGGGTGGCCGCTCACCGTCCGAGGATCCGGTCGACCTCGGCCAACTGCCGGTCGGTGAGCGGGCCCTTCGCGATCGCGCCGGCGTTCTGCTCGGCCTGCGCGACCGAACGGAAGCCGGGGATCGGGACGGTGCGCGGACTGCGCGCCCACAGCCAGGCGAGGGCGCCCTGGGCGAGGGTACGGCCGTCGCTGGTGAGGATCTCGCGAAGCGCGTCGATCCGGGCGACCCAGTCCGAGTCGGCTCCGGAGCCCTCGCTGAAGCCCCCGAGCCAGGCCGGTGGCCTGCTGCGGATGTCGCCCGCCTCCAGGGCGCCTTGACGCCTCCCCGCCAGCAGTCCCATGGCCAGCGGGCTGCGGTTGATGCTCGCCAGCCCCGACCGCTCACACAGCGCGAACATCTCGGGCGCGTCCTGCAGCACGTTGGCCGCATGCTGTACGGCCGCGCAGTGCTCCCCCTCGGCGAACACGGCGGCGCGGGCCGGGTCGTCGGTGCTCCAGGCGTAGGCGCGGATCAGCCCCTCCTGTACGAACTCCTCGCATTGCTCCCGGAGTTCGGCGGCGCGCTCGGGGACGGCGTCGGAGATGTGCAGCTGGTAGAGGTCGACGTAGTCGGTCTCCAGCCGCTTCAGCGACGCGGTCAGCGCTCGGCGGGCGTGCGCCGGGGAGTCGTCGCGGCCGATGAGCGTGCGGGTCTCCTCGTCGAAGACGTTGCCCCACTTGGTGGCTACGACGACGTCGGCGCGGCGCCTGCCGAGTGCGCGCCCGAGGATGCGCTCGCTGTGTCCGGTGCCGTAGGTGTCCGCGGTGTCGAAGAAGGTCACGCCGAGGTCGAGGGCGCGTCGGATCGCCCGTACGGACTCGTCGTCGTCGACCTTGCCCCAGCCGAGCGGCTGCCCCTCCGTGTTCTGCCACTCCCCTCCTATGGCCCAGCAGCCGAAGCCGAGAGCGCTTACTCGGATGCCGCTGCGACCGAGGGTCCTGTTCGTCTCCATGACCGAGAACGGTAGGAGTTGGAGCGCACACGAAGGCAAGGGGTCGTACGCAGGTACGTGTGACTTATGCCTGGCCGGTCTCGAAGCGGGAGATGCGGCCGTCGTCGTCGATGGTGAAGTTCCAGCGGGTGCGCATCTCGCCCCAGGCGTCGTTGCGGTAGTGGGCGAGGAGAGCGCGGCCGCCCTGGGATTCGTTGTCGACGTCCAGGTGACCGTTGGAGGCGAAGATCTCCCGGTCGATCCAGTCGGCGAGGTCCCGGTCGGAGCCGTCGTCCGCCATGGTCGCGTCGTCCGCGAGGAGGGCCATGAAGGCGTCCCGGTCGTGGGCGTTGACGGCGGTGACGAACGCGCGGACGGCCGGGTCGCTGAGTTTGGCTGGCTGAATCGTCATGGCAGCAGAGTCACACCGCCCGCCGGGACCCGCCACCCGAACGGCTGCGCGGAGGGGTCGACGAGGTGTGAGGAGTGGGACGGTGGACACGCGGAGGGGAGTGCTCCTGTTCGTGTGAACCCGTTGTATGTCCCCGCTGTATGTCCCGGGAGAAATCATGAGCTCTTACGACCGGCGTGATCTGGGCCTGCTGCTGCTCCGGCTGGGTGCCGGCGGCGTGCTGGCGGCGCACGGCGCGCAGAAGCTGTTCGGCTGGTTCGGCGGACACGGCATAGAGGGGACCGGCCAGTTCATGGAGTCGGTCGGCTACGCACCCGGCAGGGCGAGCGCCACGGCGGCGGGCCTCGCGGAGGCCGGCGGCGGCACACTGCTGGCGCTGGGCCTGGCGACCCCGGCAGCGGGTGCGGCCGCGGCCGGCGCGATGGCCGGGGCGTCCGCGGTACACGCCCCGAACGGCTTCTTCAACGCGGAGGGCGGCTACGAGTACGCGGCCACCCTCGCCCTGGCCGCCACCGGCCTCGCGGTCACCGGCCCCGGCCGTCTCTCCCTCGACCATGCGCTCGGCCATGTCTTCGACCGCGGCTGGATGGTCCCGACGGCACTCGGTGTGACGGCGGCGGCCACCGCGCTGGTCGTGGGGGCGCGGAACAAGCGGCTGCGGGACAGGAAGCCGGACAAGCAGGAGGCCCTGTTCGCGGAGGAGGAGGCGCTGTTCAGGGAGTGACCCGGGCGGGCAGGCTGGGCCCATGACTGAACAGCCCCTGCCTCCCGAAACCCCGACCTCCCCCGACATCTGGGCAGCCGTGGACGACCTGTGGACCTGGCTCGACGCGAACCGTCCGCACGGTGGCCAGGAGGGCATGCTCCTGCGCATGCTCAAGCTGTCGGAGGAGGTCGGCGAGGTCGCGGAGGCGGTGATCGGCGCGACCGGCCAGAACCCGCGCAAGGGAATCACCCACACCTGGGAGGACGTCCAGGGCGAACTCTGCGATGTCGTCATCACGGCTCTGGTGGCCCTGCGCGCGCTGACACCGGACACCCGGGAGGTGTTCACCCGGCATCTGGCGAAGGTGACCGCGCGCTCCCTCAATCCGTCCCCGTAGCGCAGGGACCCAACTGGCTCGCTCTGCATGGGAATTGGGTGCGCGGGGTGGCGTACCACGGGCCCCGGTCCGGATACTGACGCCGTATCCGACACGCACGGCAACGGCATCCCGGGGGCTGACATGGTGGCAACGTCGTACTGGGCGGGCGAGTCCGGCGAGGAGCTCCTGGACGAGACCGTCGGATCACTGCTGAGCCGTGCGGCCCGACTGGCACCGGAGACGGTCGCCCTGGTCGAGGGCGTGCCGGACCCTGCCGGGCGCCGCCGGTGGACGTACGCCGAACTGCTCGACGAGTCCGAGCGTGCGGCACGGGCCCTGCTCGGCCGTTTCTCGCCGGGCGAGCGCGTGGCGGTGTGGGCGAACAACATCCCGGAGTGGGTGATCCTCGAACTCGCCGCCGCCCTCGCGGGCATCACCCTCGTCACGGTCAACCCGGCGCTGCGCGAGGCGGAGTTGCGCCACGTGCTCGGCCACTCCCGCGCGGCAGGCGTCTTCCTGCGCCGCGAGTACCGCGGCAACCCGATGGCCCGCACCCTGGACGGAATCCGCGCCGACCTCCCCGACCTGCACACGAGCGTGCTGTTCGAAGACTGGGCGGAATTCTGCGCCGAAGGCTCGACCGACCGCGCGCTGCCCGAGGTCGACGCCTCGGCACCGGCCCAGATCCAGTACACCTCGGGCACGACCGGCATCCCGAAGGGCGTGGTACTGCACCATCGCGGCATCACCAACAACCCGCGCCTGGCCTACGTCCGCACCTTCGGGCTGCGGCCGGGCGAGGCGGCGCTCAACCCGATGCCGCTGTTCCACACGGCAGGCTGCGTGCTGGCCACCCTGGCCTCGATCATCAGCCTGGGCACCCACGTCCTGCCTCCGCACTTCGACCCGGGCCTGATGCTCGAACTGACCGAGTCCGAGAGCTGCGTGATGCTGGGAGGCGTGCCGACGATGCTGATCGCCATGCTCGAACACCCGGCACTCGCCCGCACCGACCTCTCCTCCCTCCGCTACATGCTGTCCGGCGGCGCCTCGGTGCCACCCGAACTGGTCCGCCGTATCGAGGAGGTCTTCGGCGTTCCGATGGCCGTCATCTACGCCCAGACGGAGGCCTCCCCGGGCATCACCATCACCCGCCTCGACGACACCGCGGACGACCGCGCCCGCACGGTGGGCAGGCCCCTCCCCCTGACGGAGGTGAAGATCGTGGACGCGACAGGAACGGTCGTGCCACCCGGGACCACCGGCGAACTCTGCACCCGCGGCTACCACGTCATGACCGGCTACCTCGACGCCACGGACGCGACCGCCGCCGCCGTCGACCCCGCCGGCTGGCTCCACACCGGCGACCTCGCCTCGATGGACGAGCGCGGCTACTGCCGTATCGAAGGCCGCCTGAAGGACATGATCATCCGCGGTGGGGAGAACATCTACCCGCGCGAGATCGAACAGGTCCTGGCCGAACACCCGGCGGTCGCCGAGGCCGCGGTGGTGGGCGTCCCCGACCCGGTCTGGGGCGAGCGGGTCGCGGCGTTCATCCGCCTCGACTCGAACCACACGGCGGGCGAGACGGTGGCTGGGACTGTGATGGAGAAGGAACTCTTCGACCACGTCCGCGCCCACCTGGCCCCGCACAAGACGCCCCGCACCTGGGTGTTCGTCGAGGGCTTCCCCCTGACCGGCTCAGGCAAGATCCGCAAGAACACGCTCCGGGAGGAGTACGTGGCGGGCCGGCTGCCCAAGTGACGTCGTTCCGGGCGGCGAGGGCACAGAGCCTGGACCGCCTTTCAGGGGCGAGGGCGGGTCGCTGAGGTTCGCACCACGAGCGTGGGCGGGATGACGATGTGAGGTGTCAGCTCGGCCGCCGGGAGCCCTGCCTCGGGGTCGCCGACGATCTCGATCAGCGCGCCCACGGCACGTCGGCCGAGTTCGTCGAAGTCCTGGTGGACGCTGGTCAGTGAGGGGCCGAAGTACTCGGTCTCCGGCATGTTGTCGAAACCGACGACGCTGATGTCCTCGGGGACTCTGCGCCCCGCCTGCTGAAGGGCCCGCAGCAGCCCGAGGGCCATCTGGTCGTTGGCGCAGAACACCGCCGTGACCTCGGAGTCGGCGGCGATCCGTCGACCGAGCTCGTATCCGGTGCGAGCCGTCCAGTCGGCGCCGGCCAGCGGCTCCGTCACCGCAGCGCCCCGCTTTTCCAGGGCGCTGCGCCATCCGGTCTCGCGCTCCTGCGCATCGAGCCAGGCACGCGGCCCGACCAGGTGGTGCACCGTGCGATGGCCGAGGTCGAGCAGGTAGTTGGTGGCGAGTTCGGCACCCGCTTCGTTGTCCACGGCGACCGAGGCGAGTGCGGTGCGGGTGCCGCAGCCGACCGCGACCAGGGGCACGTCCGGCGGTACGTTCGCCAGTGCCGCGACCGCGGTGGCCTGCGGCGCGATCACGATCATGCCCTCCACACCCTGGCCCCGAAGCCGGTCGACGGCGTCCATTACCGAACGCCGGTCGAGAGCGCCGACGGCGGCCACGGTGACGAAGTACTCGTGCTGTCTGGCCGCCTGTTCAATGCCGTAGAGCATGCAAGCCGGGCCGTACAGCGTGGTGTTGAAGCTGATCACACCCAGGGTGCGGGTGCGGCGGGTCGCCAGGGTACGGGCGGCGGCGTTGGGGCGGTAGCCGAGTTCGCGGACCGCGGCGAGCACCCGGTCCCGGGTGGTGGGCCGTACGTTCGGGTGGTCGTGGAGCACCCGCGAGACCGTCTGGTGCGAGACCCCCGCGAGCCGGGCCACGTCCGCCATCACCGGTGCGCGTTCCGCGTCGACGATCCACCTCCTTCATCGCTGCCATTGTTTCCGATCGGTAGCTCCTCCGGGTGGGAGTCGACCCGCTGCGCTGGAATTGTTAACGCACACAATCCGGTGCGGTCAAGGTTCCCGACGCTCGCGCTCGGCTTACCGACGGAGCCTCTCAGAGGCTCAAGAGCCCCGCGAGCAGCGGATTCTCATTCAGGAAGAGCTCCCCGAGCCCATAACGCAGACCACAGCAGCGCAAGTTCACACCTACTGTTTCCATTTTCTTGACCAGCCAACAGAGTTGACCGGCTGTTCATCCCGGCGTAAAAAGACGGAGTCGCGAGACCGGACGATCACCCCCACTGCCCGAGAACGCCATGTGCGCAACGCCCCGACGGCGACCGCACCACCCTCCTGACCTGCGCACACCACGCACTCCGGCTCCCTCCCCCTCCCCCCACTCCCAGAGAACTCGGATTGAGCGGCGGCATCCGACAGCCTCGATTGTTAGCGCCCACAATTCGCTGCGCCCGCGGTGCCGGGCCGGCGAAGAACGCAAGACGGAAGAGGTTCACAGTGACAGTCAGACACCTGACGGCTCTCCGGCTGAGGGGGGTGGGCGCGGTTCTCGCACTCCTCGCCGGCATCCTGGCCGCGACCATCGGCACCGCGGGCACGGCCCAGGCCGCCTCCTCCCTCCCTTGTGACGTCTACGCCGCCGCGGGCACGCCCTGTGTCGCCGCGCACAGCACCACGCGGGCCCTGCTCGCCTCGTACAGCGGAGCGCTCTACCAGGTCAAGCGCCTCTCCGACAACGCCACGACGAACATCGGGACGCTCAGCGCCGGCGGCTACGCCAACGCCGCGGCCCAGGACTCCTTCTGCTCCGGCACCGAGTGCATCATCACCGAGATCTTCGACCAGAGCGGCAAGGGCAACCACCTCACGATCGAGGGTCCGGGCGGCAACGGCGGACAGGACGTCGGAGCCATCGCCGACGCCCTGCCCGTCACGGCCGGCGGTCACAAGGTCTACGGCGTCTCGGTCCAGGCCGGCGTCGGCTACCGCGACAACAGCACCAACGGCGTCGCCACCGGCAGCCGGCCGGAGGGCACCTACATGGTCACCAGCGGCCACCACGTCGACGGCAACTGCTGCTTCGACTACGGCAACGCGGAGACGAACAGCAAGGACACCGGCAACGGCCACATGGACGCCGTCAACTTCGGCACCGAGTGCTGGTTCTCGCCCTGCTCCGGCTCCGGCCCCTGGGTCATGGGCGACCTGGAGAACGGCCTGTTCGCCGGCGGCAACGGCACCAACAGCAACAACACGGGCAACTCCAGCGCTTTCGTCACGGCCCTGCTGAAGAACAACGGCACCAGTACCTACGCCATCAAGGACGGCAACGCCCAGTCGGGCTCCCTCAAGACCGACTACAACGGCAGCCTGCCGACCACCGGCGGCTACATCCCGATGTCCAAGGAGGGCGCCATCGTCCTCGGCACCGGTGGTGACGACAGCAACTGGTCCGACGGCTCGTTCTTCGAGGGCGTCATGACCTCGGGCTACCCGACCGACGCGGCCGACAACGCCGTACAGGCCGACATCGTCTCGGTCGGCTACACCCAGGCCGCCCAGACCTTCCCGGTCACCGGCACCGCCTACCGGCTGACCAACACCAACAGCGGCAAGGTGCTGGACGCCCAGAACTGCGGAACGGCCAACGGCACGGCCGTGCAGCTGTGGGCCTCCCTGGGCAACACCTGCCAGCAGTGGAAGTTCGCCGGCGCGGGCAACGGCCACTACACCATCACCAACGTCAACAGCGGCACGGTCCTGGACGACAAGAACTGCGGCATCGGCAACGGCACCGCCGCGCAGCTCTGGTCGTCGCTGGGCAACACCTGCCAGCAGTGGGACGTCACGCCGGCCGGCAGCCACTACACGATCAGCAACGTCAACAGCGGCATGACGCTGGACGTGACCAACTGCGGCACCGCGAACGGCACGCTCGTCCGCCAGTGGGCCCAACTGGACAACGCCTGCCAGCAGTGGGACATCGCTCCCTGACCCGGCGACCCGCTCGCCGGTGGTCCGCCAATCTCGGCAACGGCGGACCATGGGCCGCCTTTCCTGCGGCGCAATCGGGGGCCTCTCACTGCCTGACCCGCTCCCTCCACAGCCGGCCCGGAGCCCACTGATCCGCGACCGGACCCGCGCATCCGGCTGCCTCCCGGACGTCCAGCTGCCTCCGGACGTCCAACTGCTTCAGGAGGTGGTCGAAACCGCGCCACGGAAGGGGCCCACCACGCCTCCCGCCCATCCTCCCCACCCCGGCCACGCCTCCACGCAGTTGTCCCTCTCCCGATGAATCCGTCTCGCAATCCCGATGAATCCGTCTCGCAAAGGAACTCCCGCATGCCTTCACAAGCCGGACTCCCCCGCAGAACCGTCCTGACAGCCCTCGGCGCCGCCTCCCTCGCCGGGACCTTCGCCGCTGCCGCTCCGGCCCGGGCCGCCGAGCGCTCCGGCGCGGCCACGGACGCCACCGCCTCGGCCCTCCCCGCCGCTGCCGCGCACTGGACCTTCGACGAGGGCTCCGGCACCGCCGCCGACGACGCCACCGGCAACGGCCACGCCGCGGCCCTCCAGGGTGCGGCCGGCTGGGACACCGGCAAGGTCGGCGCCCACAGCCTGAGCCTCACAGCAGGCGGCAACGCCACCGCTTCCGGGCCGGCCCTCGACACCTCCAAGGCGTTCTCGGTGGCCGCCTGGGTCAACCTCAGCCAGCTGGGCGGCTACCAGACCGCCGTCAGCATCGACGGCACGGCCGTCAGCGCCTTCTACCTGGGCCTGCGCGACGACACCGGCACCTTCGCCTTCGCCCGGCTCGCCTCGGACGCCACCCAAGGCGCCGCCGTGGCGGCCGCCGCCTCCGCGCCCGCCACTGGCACCTGGACGCATCTGGTCGGCGTCAGCGACCCCTCGGCCGGCGTCACCCGTCTCTACGTCAACGGTGTGCTGGAGGGCCAGGCCGACTACACCGGGGGCTGGGCCGGCACCGGCGACACCGCGATCGGCCGAGCGCTCTACGGCGGCGGGCACGTCGACCAGTGGCACGGCCTGATCGACGACGTGTGGATGTTCCCGACCGCCCTCACCTCCGACCAGGTCGCGACGCTGGCCGGCGTACCGGTGGAGACCACGACACCGCTGCTGAGCGTGGACGTCGCCCATCCCGCACACGCCGTGTCCCCCATCCTGCCCGGCCTGATGTTCGAGGACATCAACCACTCCGGCGAGGGCGGCATCTACGCCGAACTGGTGCAGAACCGCTCGATGATGGTCGACGACACCGCGCCCGTGCACTGGTCCGCCGTCGGCGGCACGACCCTCGCGCTCGACACCACCACGCCCCTCAACGACGTACTCGCCCGTTCCCTCAAGGTCGTACTGCCGAGCGGTACCGGAGCCGGCAGCCGGGCCGGAGTGGCCAACGACGGTTTCTGGGGCATACCCGTGCGCCCCCGGACCACCTACACGGCCCGCCTCTTCGCCAAAGCGTCGCGCCGCATCGGTCCCCTCACGGTGGCCATCGAGTCGGCGGACGGCGCGAAGGTGTACGCGTCCGCTCGCGTGCCCCACATCGGCACCGAGTTCCCCGACCGCCCCTTCGAGCTGACCTTGCGCACCGGTTCGGGCGCCCCCGTGACCGGCGACGCGCGGCTGACGGTCACCACGGCCGACCCCACCGCCGCGGGCGAGACCCTGTGGCTCCAGCACGTCTCCCTCTTCCCGCCGACCTACAACAACCGCCCCAACGGCCTGCGCATCGACCTGATGGAGAAGCTGGTCGCCCTGAAGCCGAAGTTCCTGCGCTTCCCCGGCGGAAACTTCCTGGAGGGCAACACGATCGCGACCCGCTTCAACTGGAAGAACACCATCGGCCCGGTCTGGGAGCGCCCCGGCCACATGGACGACGCCTGGGGCTACTGGTCCACGGACGGCCTCGGTCTCCTCGAATACCTGGAATGGGTCGAGGACATGCACGCCCAGCCGGTCCTGGCCGTCTTCGCCGGCTACACACTGAAGGGCGAACACGTCACTGGCGACGCCCTCAAGCCGTACATCCAGGACGCCCTCGACGAGATCGAGTACGTCACCGGCCCCGTGACCAGCACCTGGGGTGCGAAGCGCGCGGCCGACGGCCACCCGAAGCCGTTCCCGCTGGAGTTCGTGGAGATCGGCAACGAGGACTGGTTCGACTCCTCGGGCTCCTACGACGCCCGGTTCACGGCCTTCCACGACGCGATCAAGGCGAAGTACCCGCACCTGAAGCTGATCGCCACGACGACGGTGACGAGCCGCACGCCGGACCTGATCGACGAGCACTACTACCTCGCACCGTCCGCCGCCCAGTCGGCCACCCACAAGTACGACAACCGGGACCGCGCTTCGACGAAGGTCTTCGTCGGGGAATGGGCCGCGCAGGAGGGCCGCCCGACCCCCGACCTCAATGCCGCGCTGGGCGACGCCGCGTGGCTGGCCGGCCTGATCCGCAACTCGGACCAGGTCCTGATGGAGTGCTACGCCCCGCTCTTCTCCCACGTCAAGAACAACGTGTGGGCGACCAACCTGATCGCCTACGACAACCTCACCAGCTACGTCTCACCCAGCTACTGGGCGCAGCACATGCTGACGAGCAAGCTGGGCAACACGGTGCTCCCGGCCACCGCACGCGCTCTGCCCGCCGTCGCCACCGTCGCCACGCGCGCCGGGAACCGTCTCTACCTCGCGGTGGTCAACTCCGGGACGGAGAAGGTGAATGTGCCGGTCGAGCTGAAGGGCGTGCAGAAGGGGGTCAGGAAGAACGCCACGGCCACCGTCCTGACCGGCCCCTCCCGCACCACGACCAACACCCTGACGTCCCCCGACGCCCTCGTCCCCACTACCACTACCACTACGGTCACGGGCGCCGCGGCGAAATTCACCAGCACCGTGCCGGCGCTCTCGGTCACGGTCCTGGAGCTCACCCTGACCTGATACCGCGCGGACGTCTCACGCGCATGCCCGGTCAGCGCCCCGGCCACCCCTCCAGCACGCGGGTGCCCGGGGCGCAGCTCTCGCTGAGCTCGTCGAATTCGGCCGCGGGCAGCCTCCGGGCGGAACCGCGGCGGCTGTGGTCGAGCAGTTCGGACGCAGCGAGCAGCCACTCGGGCAGGGGCGCGACGCCGATGAACTCGGCGAGGCGGGTCAATTCCTCGTCCGTATGCTCCAGGAGGTTCTCGTACGAGAGCGTGCTGCGCTGGTCGGCAGGCAGCTCACGGAGGAACCGCGTGCCCTCGGCGACGAGTTCCGACCACAGGGCGCCGAACGTCCGCAGAGGGATGTCCCGGTCGCGTACGAGGGCGGGATCGAAGCGCTCGTCGAGCAGCGGGGCCAGGTCCGCGGGCAGCGCACGCACGAGCTCGGGCGTCAGGTCGCCCATACTGTCGACGCGGGCTTGTGCCTTGATCTCGCGCAGCAAGGAAATCGCGCGGTATCCGGGATGGCGACTCATGGACAGAGCGCAGTCCGGCCCGTCCCGGAACATGTGCACGAACCTCGCGTCCGGGAACGCGGCCCGCAGCCCTGCCGCCCAGCCGGTCGAGTAACCGGACCGCTCCACGACGGCGGTCCGCCCGAACCGCGCACACAGCAGACCGAACAGTGCCTGATGGTGCTCGGCGGCGGTCCGCTCGGGCCACTGGGTGACCGCCGCACCGAGTTCGTCGAGAAGCCGGTCCGGGTCGTCGGTGAGATGAGGCAGCACCATGAGGGAGAGCGCGGGAATACCCGCGCTCTCCGCCGTGTATCTCCCGGGCCGACGCGTGTACAGGAACTCCGGCAACGGCAGCCCACTGCGGATCATCCGCTCGAAGTGCGGGGCGGGTTTGTAGAGCGTCTGCCAGAACTCCTCACCGTTCAACTCCCCTTCGGGAAAGGCTGCGTCGCCCACCGAGGCCATGAACTCGTTGAGACTCAGCACGTCCGGGTGGGCGTTGAGGATGCGAGACAGCACGGTCGAACCGCTGCGTCCGGTACCGATGACGAAGGTCAAGGAGCGCATGGTCGCCTTTCGCGTTGTCCGCCGATCCTCGGGCCCGTTCACGTGCGGTCCAACTCTGCCCGGGCTCTCCTGGCTACCGCAGGATTTCCGCGATCGGAGGGTACGACAGCGCCCCGCCCCTTGCGTGCGCAGAAGGGGGCGAAGTGGCAGCGGGGCCGGTCTAGTGCGACGCCCAGGTGACAGTCTGCCCCGCGGCCGTGACGCTGATCTCGAACTGTTCCAGTGGTGGAGAGCCGTCGCCGCGCCAGCGCGTGACGTATGCCTCGACCGCGTCCCACAGCCGATCAAGTCCGCCCTGCCGGACGATCCACGCGCCACGGTCCTCGTAGAGCAACGCCCACGCGCCAACAGCAACATCGATCAGTAGATGCTCGGTACGTCCTTGCCGTGTCAGGCTGACGCGCTGAGCGCGGGGTACGGCGAGCTGGGCGACGAATCGGGTGTTCCAGTCGTCCAGCACATCGGGCCCGAGGGCAGCGGTCCGTTCCTCACCCCTGTCGAGGTCCGGCAACACGCCCAGCGGCGGGGGCTGTTGCGGTCGCGCGAGCATGAAGGAGATCTGTCCTCCCAGGAACCGGCCGCGCGCCGTGCCGTCCCGACCCACGATGAGGCGAGCAAGTTCGGAGGAGTACAGCCAGCCGCACAGCGTAGCGAGGATGATCCCGCCGGGCCGGGTCTGCGCGACCCACGCGGCGGGGACATCAAGAACACCGCAGGTGACGACGAGCCGATCGTACGGGGCTGCGTCCTTGTGACCGGCGAGCCCGTCACCGACCACCAGACGGGGCGAGTAACCACACGCGGCGAGAGCGACGCCGGCGGCCCCAGAGACCTCGCCGTCGACCTCCACGGACGTCACGGACCCGTCGCCCAGGCGATGGCACATCAGGGCCGTGGAGTACCCGGTACCGGTGCCGACCTCCAATACCCGGTGCCCGTCCTCGACTTGGAGGTCTTCCAGCATCCGCACGACCAGGCCCGGCATGGTGCTGGACGACGTAGGAGCACGAAGGATCTCGCCTCGGACGTCGCGTGGCACGATCGTGCCCGCGATCTGAGTGACGAGCGAGTGATCCGTGTAGCAGCGTTCCAGCCAGCCCGCGGTGTCGGGCATGACGGGTCGCCACGCCGTGGGACCGGGGGTGTCGGACGGCTCGAAGAATCCGCCGCGCAGGAATTCGTGCCGGGGCACCTCTTCGACGGCAGCCCGCCACGGCAGCGTGCGCAGGAACCCACCGGCGGACAGTTCCTCCGCGAGCCGGAGGCGTAGCGCCTTGTCGTCTGTCACGTAGGTTTCCTCTCCAGCAGATCAGCCATGGCGGCGACCATGGGCAGACCGGTTTCCGGTTCCAGCCAGGCCCACTGACCGGAGGGGTTGCACTCCAGAAACCACCATGTCCCGTCATGTCCAATGGCGAAATCGAAAGCGCCGAAGACCAGCCCGAAATGGGCGAGATACCTGTGGAGGGCACTCGTCAGACCAGGCGGGGGCTGTACGGGCGTATAGGTGAGCCGTTCATAGTCGGTACGCCAGTCCAACAGGCCGGAGTCGATGCGAACGGTGTACACATGATCGCCGATGACGGTTACGCGCGCGTCCGCCACCTTGTCCACGCGCTGTTGGAACAGGTGGGCAGTGCCGGTCACTCTCGCGTCGATCTCCTCCGTCGTCACCTCCCGGACCTCGACCGTGCACGACACCCCAGCGTCGTTGCGGTACAGGGGCGTCGACAACGGCTTGTAGATCACCGGTCCGTGATCCTTGATGAACGCGCGGGCGGAGTCGGGGTCAGAGGTGATCAGACTGGGCGGGATCCGGAACCCGGCGGCCACGGCGGCGGCGAGTCCGGAAGGCTTGAATTCGGCGTCGCCGATGCGGTGCGGGTGATTCACGTACAGGCAACCGGGCAGCGACGCGAGGACGCCGCCGAGACCGTAGCGGGCCTGGGTGAGCGCGAACCGGGCGTCGTGGTCGGCAAGGTGTGGGAACGAGAACCCGGAGGGCCGCCGATAGTACAGCGACCTGACGCGGGACAGATCCGCGGTCCGCGTAGGAGTGGACAGGGTTCCTTCGATGCCGTGAGGCGTGATCGTGGCCACGACCGACAAGGTGGCGGGGAAGTCCCCGGAGTCGAGCCGCACGACCGGGACACCCCGACCGTGCAGCTCACGAATCACCAGGTCGGCCGTGGGGTCGTCAATCATGGTGACGACCAGCACCGGACCGGAGTTGCTCACTGGTCGTTGTCGTTCCCGGTGTCCTGGTCTCCGCCGCCACCACCGCCACCCGGGCCGGAGCCGTCCGACGGGTTACGGTGTTGGTGGCCGGGTTCGTGCCGGTGCTGGTGCCGTGGCCGGGCATCTCCATGACCTGTCCGGCCGCGTCGAAGTAGCGGGTGGTCTGGGTGTCCGGATCGATCTCGGCCCGCGCCCACGCGGGCGCCATGGCCGGGTACGGGGCCATCCGCTGAACGCCCCACGGGACGGGGGTGAGATGTCCCATGGGCAGGGGGCTTCCGGTCGGGAGCCGGTCAGAGTGTGCGAACAAGGTTCCTCCTTCTTGTGTCGGTTGTGCAGGACTCTGCCGGGGCCCATACGCCATGACGGGGTACGGCCCTGGCAGGGGTCTGTGCGGCCGCCCGCCCCTGGACGGTA